>NZ_JAGFPF010000487.1:0-1326 GCF_025962695.1 Candidatus Symbiopectobacterium sp. NZEC135
ATTACCCTGCTAATTGTTGTCCGAGCAACCCCCGTCAATTGGTGAATATCGCTATAAGACATCCCTGCATCACGGAGCTTTCTGATCCGTTCATGCATGTCAGTATCAGCCTGACGACCACGGAATTTGCCTTCAGCCTTTGCTTTTACTATTCCCTGCGACTGTCTACGCCTTCTATCTGTATAGTCCTTACGCGCAATAGCAGCCAGCATATCTAACATCATCCCATTCAACGCATCCATCATACGCGTAGTAAACTCATCACCATTCTGAATCAACATGTGAGAGGTAGGCAGATCTAATGCTACAACGCGAATCCCTTTCGACTTGATTAGGCATGATAGCTTGTCCCAATCCTCTCCATTAAGGCGGCTCAACCGATCAACTTGCTCCACCAGCAAAACGTCATTCGGCTGTGCAAGATCGATCAATCTGATGAGTTCAGGCCTAGTAAGACAGGCCCCTGATTCATTTTCAATGAACCATCCCGCAATTGTTATCCGCTTATCACTCGCAAAACTGAGTAACTCATCTTTTGCCCTCTCCGCGTCCTGCTCTTTCGTTGATGCCCTTAAGTATGCATAAACTCGATTTGTCATAGTTATCTCATGACCTAGTAGCATTTATATGGTAGTGATTATACAAGTAGTTTATAGGTGGTAGCAATATTTATATATCGTCTTTGCAGACCTGTTCAGAGTGGTAGTCGTTGTGTATACATAAATGCAACTAGCAAACATGGAATCTGTACGGTATATCACCAACACTAAAATCAGCAATTTGTGAACTATGTAATTATTCAAAAGATGCTAAGGTGCTTTTCATTAGAATCAGGAGTAATATCGGTAACTGTAACATACAAAAACATGGAAACAATAATGATCTCCATACCGCCAACAACACCAAAATCACTAAAAGATCCATCAAATATACAAATAAGAAACGCTTTACTCTCTTCATCTCATATGCAGCCATTGAATCGGTATGTAAAAAAACTTAGAGAAACCCTAGGACCAACCGTGTTCATTCCTGATTTTGATCCACTAGATGGCGGTATTGATGCAGAATTTATTTTTTTATTAGAAAAGCCCGGGCCAAAAACTGATAAAAGAAACATTGGTTCAGGTTTTATTTCTCGCGACAATAATGATGAAACAGCTAAGAATATATTTAACTTTATGAATGCGATAGGGCTGGATAGAAACCGAACTATTTTATGGAATACTATTCCTTACTGGGATGGAGGCCGTCGTTTCAAAGCAGATGACGTAAAATATGGAATTCAGCTTCTTGATGGGATCTTTGCCTTACTACCTAAAAAAAAAG
>NZ_JAGFPF010000486.1:0-1313 GCF_025962695.1 Candidatus Symbiopectobacterium sp. NZEC135
ATCGCGCGCCACCTGTTTGTCGAGGATTGCACGCAACACTACGACGCGTTAACCGCGTTTGATACGCCCGAGTTGCTGGGAGATGAGTGGTACGATGCTGATGCACAGTAATATCACCTTGCAGGAAGCGGGAAACGACCTGATCAATCAGATGGCAGGCATTGATGCCGGCTCACCGCGCGATAGGCTACGTCGGTTACGCCCGGAATATGTTTCTGGCGTGGAGGCCTGTCGTTGCAGCGTGTTGACGCCGCAAGACGATCAAGGATTATCGGCCGCGCTGCGTGTGGTGCTCGCTTTACGTATGGCGCTCGCATTGGGTGTGTCAGCGCAGGTGGCCTTTTACCAACGGCTTGCGGATGATTTGCCGCCCTCGCAATCGCATCAGGGGCTGGGCGCAAACGGCAAGGGCGACGATGCAGCCTTTCAGGCGTTGGTTTATCATTGTGACAACGTCACGAATAGTCCCGCGATGAGCACGCAGCAGGATCTTGGGCGTTTACAACAGGCGGGGTGGACAACGCCGCAAATCATTGCGCTATCCGAACTGATCGCCTTTATCAATTTTGAATCGCGCATTGTGGCTGGGTTGTCAGCGCTGGGTGAGGGACAATGAAGCCTGGGAAAACCACGATACCTGCGGTAAAGGTCCGCGTGCTGCCCCTGACCTGGCAGCCCTATCTGCCCGCACCACGCTGTTTAACGCCATTATGTACAGCGAGGGAGGATTAGGTCGCGCCGAACGAGAGCTGGGTGCGCTGGTGGCTTCTGCGGTTAACGGCTGCGCCTATTGTGCTTCGGTTCACGCGCGGCGGTATGAAGCGCTGTCGGCGCGTAACGATGTGATCAGTGCGATATACACGCGCGGGTTGGATGCGCCTTTCGATGAAAAAACCCAGGCGCTGGTCGATTTTTGCCGTGCCCTGTCACAGACCCCTGTGGCGGTTGAACCTCATCATGTCACCGCCTTGCGCCAGCAGGGATTTAACGACGGTGACATTATCGATCTGATGCATTCCGCCGCGATCTTTGGCTGGGCCAACCGCCTGATGCACACCCTCGGTCATCCCCAGCGCCGCTAACCCTGCCACTATGCCGGGACATTCCCGGCACCTTACAACGCCTTGCGTAGCCCGATCAGCCGCTCCAACACCACCACCACCGCAAGGGATATCAGGATCAAAATAACCGACAGCGCGGCTATCTGTGGGTCAGTGGCGTATTCAAGATAACGGTAAATCTCGGTCGGCAAGGTGGAGGCGCGGGTGGAGACCAGAAACAGCGACAGGGTGGCCTCATCGAAGGAGATCAAA
>NZ_JAGFPF010000485.1:0-1326 GCF_025962695.1 Candidatus Symbiopectobacterium sp. NZEC135
GTTAGCGCCTGTTTATTGATTTTTCCCATTGGGGTAAGCGGCAATGCTTTCACCACGCTCAGCGCGTCGGGCCATCGTGATACAGGTACGCCCTGTTGTTCCAAAAACGCACACAAATCTGCCAGCAACAGTGAGCGTTTGGCGACCACCACCGCATGCACCGTTTCATCCAGACCGGCCACCACGGCCACGTCACGCACATCAGGGTGCAAGCGCAGCGCATCCTCGATGTCGCCAGCACCCACGGACTCGCCGTGGCGATTAATGGTTTCCTTGATGCGCCCTTCGACGCACAGATTGCCATCTGCTAAACGTCGAACCCGATCTCCACTACGGTAAAAACCCTCTGACGTGAACGACTGCGCGTCTCCAGAGCGGGCACGGAAATACCCTCGAATCGTATAGGGTCCGCGAACCCATAGCTCTCCGGTGTGACCGGGGGAAACGGCACTCCCGGCGGGGTCCACAATGCGAATATCATCATCCTCACACAGCGGCCGCCCCTGTGTGGTGAGGATGGTGTGTGGCGTGTCGTCCAGCCGCGTCAGGGTGATTAACCCTTCCGCCATGCCAAACACCTGTTGCAATTGGCATCCGAAACGATTCAGCATTGCACCAGCACGAACGGCATCAAGTTTGGCACCGCCCACCTGAATCAGGCGCAGTGAACGCAAATCAGGGAGTTCACTGTCAAGCGCCTCCAGCCAGCATTGACTTAACGAAGGCACCAGCGCGGTGAGCGTGACACGAAAACGGGCAATCGCGGCGAAAGCATCTTCCGGGGCGGGCGTGGCTGGAACCACCACGCAGCCACCGCGCGACCACACCCCTAACGCGCCGGGACACGCCAGCGAAAAATTATGCGCCATCGGCAAAACGGCCAAATAGCGATCCCGTTCGCTCAGCGCACACAGTTCAGCACAGCGCTGAAAGTTATAGCCATAATCTGCATGGGTGCGCGGAATCAGTTTCGGTATGCCGGTGGTTCCGCCTGACAGCAACAGCAGCGCAATATTGCCCGCGTCATCCCCAGGCGGCGGTGAAGCGATCATCGCCTCCTGGCAAAAACAAAAGCGATCCGTTTTGCCACTGAAGAGTGTACGGCAGCCGTGCTCAGCCAGTTGCGTTGTTAACGCATGGTTCTCGCTCTGGCACAGGCTTGCGCTGCCCAGATAGCGCCGGGCTCGCGCCTGCGCCGCCACCTGAACGACCGTTTGGGTGCACAGTGTCGGCACCACCAATACCGGTACGGCCCCCATCAGCAACAACGCAAACAGGGCGACGGCGAAATCAGCACCGTTTGGGAACTGCACCAACACCCTGTCG
>NZ_JAGFPF010000488.1:0-1324 GCF_025962695.1 Candidatus Symbiopectobacterium sp. NZEC135
TTATTGATGTTGTCTAAACATTTTCAGTCGGCACATTAGGCAGCCTACAGTGCTGCCTTGCTGATACACAACTGTGTGGGCCTGAACGTGGTATTCACGTTGTACCGGTAGCCTTTGGCTTGGCATGTACAACGGTAGTTCTATATGATTAGGTAAAATGAATACCTCGCGTGTGGTTGCACCCGTAATATTACCGAGAACCGATGATGAAAGATATTTACGTTACCAGCCCGCTTCTTCCGCCATTAACCGAGTTCATTCCTTATCTTGAACAGATATGGGACAACAAATGGTTGACTAATAACGGCCCGTTCCACCAGCAACTTGAAAAACAACTTGCTGAATATTTGGGCGTTGACTACCTGAGCCTGTTCTCCAATGGCACTCTGGCGTTGCTCACGGCCATGCAGGCTTTGCGTATTTCAGGTGAGGTGATCACCACACCTTATTCCTTTGTTGCTACGTCGCACTCGCTTTTGTGGAATGGTTTAAAACCGGTATTTGTAGATATCGATCCTGTCACATGCAATCTGGATCCGGAAAAGATTGAACGTGCCATTACGCCAGAAACGTCGGCTATCCTGCCAGTACACTGCTATGGAATACCTGCAAACGTTGAGCGTATTCAGGAGATTGCGGATACCTATGGGTTAAAAGTGATCTATGATGCTGCGCATGCATTCGGTGTGAAGCAAAATGGGGCCAGTATTTTAAACCATGGTGATCTGTCTATCCTGAGTTTTCATGCTACCAAAGTATTCAATACCATTGAGGGTGGGGCAATCATTTGCCCTGACGCGAAAACTAAAAAGCGCATTGATTATCTGAAAAATTTTGGTTTCGCTGACGAAGTGACCGTGATGGCCCCAGGTATCAACGGCAAGATGAACGAAGTGCAAGCGGCATTTGGTGTGTTGCAACTCTCTCATATTGATCAGGCACTGGCAAACAGGCGGGTAATTTACCAACGTTATCATAACGCGCTGAAAAATATACCCGGACTCAGATTGGCTCAGGTTCCTCAGGATATTGATTGGAACCAGGCTTACTGCCCTGTCTTTATTGATGAAAACTTCCCTTGCACCCGCGATGAACTTTATTCTTTATTGAAAGAGGAGGGGATTTTCGCGCGCCGCTATTTTTACCCTTTAATCAGTTCATTCCCAATGTATCGTGGGCTTGATAGTGCTAAAGATGATAATTTGCCTATCGCTCGTTCTGTTGCTGATGCTGTGCTGTGTCTGCCGATTCATGCCGAGTTACAGCTTGAAGAGCAAGATCGGGTGATTTCAGTCATTTTGCAGCAGGCTAGCACGCCTCGTGC
>NZ_JAGFPF010000489.1:0-1324 GCF_025962695.1 Candidatus Symbiopectobacterium sp. NZEC135
ACATTCTCCCGGCGGTAAGCTGATATTGTGTATCACCAGCAATGAAGGAGGCTCTTCGTCAGGGCGCGCATCGCAATGGGGGGAAGGCACCCGTTTTACGCCTGTTAACCAACCCGCTTCCAACTGCATACCACACGCTCCCCAATAAATGGTGTCATGCCATTATTACTCAGCTTTGGTTATTTTCCTAGCAAGGCATCTATAGAATAACCATTAACTCATTAAAATATAATAAATTTATTAAAAACCACTTATTTCTGCGATATCGATTCCAGATTTAACAAGAATCATGCAACCCGGGCCATTCTCTACGATCCGGCCTTCCAGTTATCCACATCTGCGCTCGTCCTCCCCTCGAGCCTCTTCTACCTTTATGCCAAACCTGCTGACTGAGTTGATGATCGTTATCGCGATTGTCGCCATTCTCGCCTCGATTGGCATTCCGGCTTATCAGGGATACCTGCAAAAGGCTGCCATGACCGACATGCTGCAATCGCTGGCACCGTATCAAACTGCGGTCAATTTGTGCGCGTTGGAAAACAGCAGCGTTGCGCCTTGTAACGCAGGGAGCCAAGGCATTCCCGTCGCAAGAGGTTCACGCTATGTCAGCGATCTCAGCGTAACACAAGGCGTCATCAGCTTGACGGGGCAGTCTGCCTTGCAAGGGTTAAACCTGACCTTGATACCACGTTGGGATAGCGGCACCAGTTCCGTCATTTGGCGCCGACACTGTCAGGCGGCCACGCAGGCTGAGAGCTTGATAGTCGCTTGCGAACGGGTATTTCGTTTCGATGATGCCGCGGAGTAAACATGAGCACATATGCCCCGTTGGATCAAGAGCTCAAGCGCCTGTGCCAACGCTATCAGGCACGGCTGCTGGCATTGGATGAACAAACGGTCACCATCGCCATTAACGGGGATGTGGCACCTGCATTGCTGACAGCACTAAAATTTGCCAGTAATCGCCGTATCGTAGTGGAACGCTGGTCACAAGCGAGACTGGAGCAGGCTTTCCACCCCGCGCCACAGGCGGCAGAAAGCGACGCCGTGTTCAGCGTGACACCTACCACCGAGCCGACAGACGAAGAGACGTCCGTTATCCACTTTATCAATCAAACGCTGGCGCAGGCCTTTCAGCGGCGGGCTTCAGATATCCATTTTGAACCTATGGCGGATAACTATCGTGTTCGAATGCGTATTGATGGCGTGTTGCATATTTGCACATCCCCCCCGTTAGACTGGGCCGCACGCCTTACCGCACGACTGAAAATCATGGGGCAACTCGATATTGCAGAGCGCCGTCTGCCGCAAGACGGTCAGTTCT
>NZ_JAGFPF010000048.1:0-31808 GCF_025962695.1 Candidatus Symbiopectobacterium sp. NZEC135
CAAAAAACATTAATCACAATGCGCGTTGTTAACAGCGTGCATTGTGATTTTTTGATTTTATTTATCTCTCTGATATTAAATAAATTTATCATGGATGGCGTATGCAATACCCTTTGCAGCGATGGTTTTTATTACTTTTGCTTTTCTCCTTTTTTGTCCGCGCTGTACCTTTAACGCCGGCGGAGCGAGGGGAGATCTCGCAGCGACAATCTGACATGATTGAGCAAGCGCAGCGCCAGCGTGAAGAAATAACCCGTGCCAATCGTGTTGAACCTATCGCGCTGCAACCAACGCCTAGCGTTAATAGCACCTGCTTTACCATTCGGCAGATCGAATTTGTTAATAGCACTTTATTATCGACACATAATAAACAACGTCTGACAGAAACGTATATTAATCGTTGCCTGAATGTTAATGATATTAATCGGCTGATCCATGACGTCAGTAATTGGTATATCACCCAAGGGTATGTCACCAGTCGTGCTTTTCTGCGTGAGCAGGATCTCTCCTCCGGAATATTGACCTTAATGGTGTTGGAAGGGCGCATTGAAGCCATCACGATAAACGATCGTGAAGAGCGTGCGCTGAGAATGGCAATACCGGCCAGGAAAGGGGATATTCTCAACCTTCGCGATCTTGAGCAAGGGATGGAGCAACTCAATCGCCTTGCCACGCAACAGGTCAAGATCGATATTCTGCCCGGCGAGCAGCCAGGCTTCTCTCAGGTAAAACTGACGCGTCAGACGCGCGTGCCGCTCTCTGGCAATATCGCCTTTGATAATAGCGGACAAGAATCAACGGGTGAGCATCAGCTTAACGGCGGCCTGTGGGCAGATAATGTCTTGGGTCTGGCGGATCAGTGGTTTATCAGCGGTGGGCAGAGCAGCGATTTTATCGATGCGCACCATGCCCGCAGTCTGCAAACCGGCGTGTCATTGCCGTATGGTTATTGGAACATCAATTATGACTTTGCTAAAACGCGCTATCGCAATGATTTTTTGAATCGCGATTTTCTCTGGCGCTCTACCGGCGATACCCAAACTCACCGCGTTTCACTTTCACGCGTGGTTTTTCGCAACGCAGACGCAAAGACCAGCCTGTCAGCAGGGATGACGCACCGCATCGCGCATAACTACATGCAAGATGTACTGCTGCAATCCAGCAGTCGTCGGTTGAGCAGTCTGGTGTTTGGCGTGAATCACAGCCAGTCGCTGTGGGGCGGACTCGCCACCTTTAATCCGGCCTTTAGTCGCGGTGTGCGCTGGTTTGGCGCACAAAGCGATGCGGGCGTCACGGCGGATTCTCCCCGTGCGCAGTTCAATAAAATGACGCTGGCGACCAGTTACTACCTTCCTTTAAGCGACACCGTCAACTACCTCACCAGTTTCTACGGCCAATATTCACCCCATCCGTTATACGGCAGCGAGCAAGTGACGCTGGGTGGAGAGAGTTCGGTTCGTGGTTTTAAAGAACACTACCTGCTGGGCGATCGCGGCGGCTACTGGCGTAACGAAATCAACTGGCGTGCGCGGCAGATCCCCTATTTGGGGCAATTAACCCTGACCGCTGCGCTGGATGGCGGTCATCTGGTCGCCACCCGTGCCGGCAGTGACGCTGCGGGAAACCTGTGGGGCGCGGCACTCGGCATGGGGCTTGCCAACAGCCATCTTTCACAGCAAATCACGGTGGGGTGGCCGCTCAGCCATCCGGATTGGATGAAGCCCGACGCGGTAGTGGCGTATTACCGCGTTGGCATCGCTTTTTAAGCGTCAGTATCTCTTTTAATCAACGCACCAGGTGCCTTCAAGAGGTCAGGGATGAAAACGATTAACACTGCGCAACGCTATATGGCTTATCTCCTTATGGGATTGATTGCCTGGCAACCGTTGTTACCGACCTTTGCGGCAGGCGTCAATGTGGCGTCAGGTAACACTTCGGTTGAGAAAGCGGGTAACGGTGTGCCGGTTGTCAACATTGCGACACCCAATGCGGCAGGCGTTTCTCATAACCAGTATCAGGACTTCAACGTTGATAAAAAAGGGCTGATCCTTAACAACGGCACCGACTCGCTTACCGCCACCCAACTTGGTGGCCTGATTCAGAATAACCCCAACCTGAAAGGTAAAGCCGCCGACGCCATCATTAACGAAGTGGTATCAACACAGCGCAGTCAATTGGCGGGATACCTGGAGGTGGGGGGGAAACAGGCCAGCGTGATTGTTGCCAACCCGAACGGTATTACCTGCGATGGCTGTGGGTTTATCAATACGCCTAACGTGACCTTAACCACTGGCACGCCGCAGTTGGATGCGCAGGGGAACGTGCACAGTATTAACGTGCAGCGCGGCGATATCACGCTCAGCGGGCAAGGGCTGGATGCGAGCAAGAGCGATTATCTGAGCTTGATTGCCCGCACCGCGCAAATTGATGCCGGGCTGAACGGTAACGATGTGCGGTTGGTGTTAGGGGCGAATCAGGTCAAGGCTGACGGTTCGATAACGGCACAAACCGCACCGCAGGATGGCGTGAAAGTGGCGCTGGACAGTGGCGCATTGGGCGGCATGTACAGTAACCGTATCGTACTGATTTCCAATGATAAGGGCGTAGGCGTCAATCTGGGTAACCTCAGTGCCCGCAGCGGTGATATGACGCTTTCGGCGAACGGAACCTTGCGCGTCGGCGATGCAGTGGCGCAGGGCAACTTGAGCGCGACCGGTGATACGGTGGTGCTACAAGGCAAGCAGCAGGCCGGTGGTGCACTAACCCTGAGTGCGCAACAGGATATCAGTATAAAAGACGCCTCGCTGCGTGCCGGAAAGCACATTGATGCGCAGGCAGGCGGAACCTTGCAGGCTAGCAACAGCACGCTCAGTGCCGGTGTGAATGCCCAAGGCGTGGTTGGCGATGAACATAACCTCAAATTAAAAGGTGACAACGTCACCCTTTCATCAACCCAACTCGCGGCGGGTAATGTGGCGGTGCAGGCAACAAACGCCCTCACTCAGGATGCGAAAAGCGGCATCAAGGCGGGCCGACAACTGACATTGCAAGGCAGCGTGGTCGCGCTGGCCGGGGAGGCAGATGCACAGGATATTCAACTGGTAGCACAGTCGCTAAAGGGGCAATCCAGTGCGAAGTGGCAGGCGAAAAAGGGGGCAAACCTCACTCTGACAAAGCAGGGAGAATGGGTAGGTGCGATCACGGCGGGTAATGCCTTGCAGGTGGACGGCGGGGCACTGACCCAGCGCGGTACGCTCGCCGCCAACAGCATCACGCTGCAACTGAATGCCTTGACCAACCTCGGGGATATCGCTGCGTTGGGCGATCTTTCCTGGCAGGGTGCAACCCTGAATAACCAGGGATCTTTGGCTGCCGGTCAGACTTTTCAGCTTCAGGGCACCACGTTAAGCAATGCAGGAACACTGAGTGCCAGTCAGGCGCTGGCGTTGGAACTTCAAGGCGTATTGGATAATCAGGGCCATCTGTTGGCCGGTGATGCGCTTGCGTTGACGTCGCTCAGTATGCTCAATCAGGGCAAGGTGCAGGCGGATAACATCACGCTTAATGCCCAGTCTCTACAAAACCAGGGAGATGTCATTGCCGAGCGGCAGCTTGAGGTACAGGCCGGGACGCTGGACAACGCGGGTGTCCTCAATGCTCAACGGCTGATTGCCCTACAGGGCGGCACGCTGAATAACAGCGGTACGCTGAGTGCAGGCGAGAGAATGACGTTGGTGCTGGAGAGCGCATTGACCAACCGAGGGATGGTGCAGTCCGGGCACGATTTGCGGGTACAGGCCGGACACCTCGATAATCAGGGTACGCTGAGCGCGGCAGACCTCCACCTGACGGCGGATACCGCGCGCAATCAGGGCAACGTGCAGGCGATGCAGGATGCTGACATCGTGGTGGCGGGCGCGCTAACGCAAACCAACGTGGGAACGCTGTTGGCAGGCGGACAACTGGCGCTCGATGCCGCGACGGCGGACACGCAGGGCGACATTCAGGCACAACAGTTTGTGATGAAAGCGCAGCGCTGGCTGCAACAAGGTAGCGTCAGCGTTCGTGGTGACGGTGATATTCAGGTGGAGGATTGGCGCAACCAAGGGCAAATGGTGCTGGGCGGCAACGGCGTGCTGACGGGCGCGTCGCTGGTGAACACCGGCAGTTGGCAATCCGCTGCATTCGTCTGGCAGGGTGACACCCTTAGCAATCAGGGGCGGCTCCACGCATTGGGCGCGCTGGGCATCACCGCCCGTGAACGCGTGAGCAACAGCGGTTCGATGCTTGCGGCTAATGCACTCGATCTGGTCGCGCCTACGTTGATCAATGACGGCGACCTGCAAGGGCTAACGTTAAGCGCGGCGGGAACCTCGCTCACCAACCGTGGACAGATGGCAGGGGCAAACCGTCTGTCGATCACACTGAACGGTGACCTGGACAATCAGGGTGTGCTGATGGGCTCCGAGGTCCTCACGCTCGCGATCGATGCGCGATTAAATAACGTCGGAGACCTGCTCAGCCAAGGAACGATCGTGGCCGGGGCACGCCAGATCAGCAATGACGGGCAATGGCAGGGCAACGTGCTGGCGCTAACGGCGGAAACGCTACGCAATGCGGGCACACTGCTGGGTACCCATGCGCTTACGCTGAGTGTTACTGCGGCGTTGGATAACCTCAAAACCGGGAAGCTGCAATCGCGTGGTAGCGCGGTGCTGCATGCTGCGCAGATAACCAATCAGGGTGAGTGGCAGGCAGAAAACATCGCCCTGACAGCGCGGGCGCTGAGCAACGACGGTGCCATTCAGAGTACGGATACGCTGACGATCGCAGTGGACGATGCGATGGACAATGCCGGGATGCTCAGCGCCGGTGGCATCACGACACTGCGTGCCGCCAATGTGAACAATCAGGGGGCTATCTCCAGTCATGGCGCAGCGCTGTTTGAAGCGCTGTCGTTGCAAAATGACGGCAACATCACTGCCAACGACAATCTGACGTTGCACGGCAACTACCAAGGCAACGGTTCCCTCAGCACGTCGGGGCAGTTGGCGCTTCAGGGGGAGCGGCTAAGCCAAAACGGTGAGTGGCAGGCTGATAGCCTGACGTTGAACGCTGCCCGTTTCACTCACAATGGCACGTTACGCGCCCACGTGGTTGAGATGTCGCTGACCGATTTGTTCAACAACGGCCAGATTGATGCAGACCACACGATCGCGCTGACGATGGGCACCATGGATAACCGTGGCAGCGTCAATGCGGGTGACATGATGTTGCGTGCAACCGCGCTCAGCAACAGCGGTACGCTCGCCAGCCTGCGGGCAATGGAACTGCATCTGACCGATAGCGCAGACAATAGTGGCGTTATCACGGCGCAGGGCGCGGTGGCGGTAACATCTGGCCGAATCCAGCAGGGGGGCACGCTAGAAGGGCAACGCATGACGCTGAATGCTGCCTCGCTCGACAACCGCGGCAAATTGCTGGGTGTGGAAGCGTTAACCCTGCATGTCACCGACGCTATCTTCAACAGCGGCTATTTGCTCAGCCAGGGCGATGCCAGCATTCAGGCAACGGCGCTGGAGAATAGCGGGCAGTGGCAGGCAAACCGTATTGATGTCAACGCGGCGCGCATGGCCAACAGTGGCAGCGTGCTGGGGGGCGCTGCGTTGATGCTGACGTTAACCGAGCGCTTTGATAACAGCGTGTCCGGCAAACTGTTTAGTCAAGGCATTGCCAGTATCACTGCGGCAAACGTAGCCAACCTCGGCGAATGGCAGGCGTCACAGCTGATGGTGCAGGCCAACCGGTTTGATAACCAGGGGCGCATGCAGGGCGATGCACAGTTAAGCATTGAAACGAACACAACAACGGCACCTGCCACCAAGCGTATTGCCACGCTGGGTGCGCAAAGTGTGCAGCCTACCTTAACCAATCAGGGCACGCTGATATCCGGCGGTGAATTGCACCTGAACGGACAACAGATAGAAAACCGCGGTACGTTGCTCAGTGAGGCGATGCGTATTGATGCGCATTCACTGCGTAACCACGGCGATATTGAAGCATTAACGACCCTGAATGTTGAACTGAGCATCGGTCTGAATAATCACGGTGCCATCAGCGGTAAAAATGTGGCAATTACCGCCGATCGTATGAATAACAGCGGCGATATGTCTGCCAATACGCAGATGATGCTGGCGGTAGCACAGGATCTGGAAAACAGCGGCACCCTCTACAGCCAACTACTCGGTGTTGATGCGCTCAATCTGCTCAACGATGGCAAGGTTACCGGCGCAACCGCGCTGGAAATGCGCCTGCGCGGTGACGTTTACAATAGCGGTACGTTGGCTGGTCGCCTGCTGATGCTTGATGCCAACGCATTGAATAACGATGGCAACATGGTCGCTACCGAGAACGGTTATCTGCACCTGCAAGCGGCACTGAACAATCGCGGTTTGATCAGCGGGCAGGGTGCGTTGCGCATCGATGCCAGTCAGGTACAGCAAGAGGCCACGTTGGAAGCACAAGCGCTGACCCTCAACGCGGATACGCTCGACAATAACGGTACGCTGCTCGGTGTGGATGCGCTGACGTTGGCGATTACGGGTGAGGCGAAAAACAGCGGCAAATGGCTGTCGCAGGGCGAAAGCGTCATTCAGGCCGCACGTTTAAATAATCTGGGTACGGTACAGTCGGATCGTCTGCGCGTTGATGTGCAGCAGATGGAAAATGCGGGACAAATGCTGGGTATCACGGCATTAGCCCTTGATGTGCACGGCGGGCTGACCAATCAGAAAACCGGCAAACTGTTATCGCAGGGCGTGGCGACGCTGCATGCCACGGATGTCACCAATCTGGGGGAATGGCAAGCTGATAGCCTGCTGCTCAGCGCCGCGCGCCTCACCAATAGCGGGCGCATTCAGGGTAACACCGCGTTGGCGCTCGATCTCGGTGCCGATCCACAAAGTGCATTGCGCAATCAAGGCCGCCTGCTTTCCGGTGGCAGCAGCCACCTGACCGCTGCGCTGATTGACAACAGCGGCGTGATTTCCAGCCAAGGCGTTAGTGAGTTGACGGCTAATAGTTTGCTCAACAGCGGTGACGTGGTTGCCAGCGAAGGCGTCACTTTGCAAGGTAACTACCGTGGCACGGGCACGCTTTCCACCGACGGTCAACTGACATTCCGTGGCGACACGCTGGAAAACGCCGGTGCCTGGCAAGGAAAAACCCTCGATGTGCGCAGCCTGAATCTTACCAACAACGGCAGTCTGCTGGGTGAGGACGTGACACTGTATGCAGACAATGTCACCAATCAGGGCTCGCTTACCGGCGTGAAAGCGATGCGCCTGCTGCTCGATGCAGGGCTTAACAACGCAGGAACGATCAACAGTTATCTGCTGACACTGAATGCTGAGAACATCGAAAACGACGGCCAGATCAACGGCATTGATGGCTTTACGCTGCTCGCAACCGGTGCGCTGAATAACACCCGAAATGGCACGCTGTATGGTTCAGCATTAACACTCGGCGCGGGTTCGCTCGATAATCAGGGCGATATCACCGGCGTCGATCGTCTGGATCTCACGCTTGAAGATCGCCTCGATAACCGCGGCTCGCTGAACAGCAACCACCTGACTGCACAGGCACAACAGGCGGAAAACCGTGGCACGCTAACCGGCGTTAACGTGCTGGATATCACGCTGAATAAGGCCTTCACCAACGCGGGCACGTTGCAAAGCAAAGCCCTGACGCTGATTGCCGATTCGCTGACTAACTTTGGGCAACTGACTGGGTATGACACCGCCTCGGTGCGCCTGAACCAGACGCTGGAAAACAGCGGCAACATCAGCAGCCAACGCTTGGCGATCGCGGCACTTTCCGCACTCAATCAGGGCCAACTGCTGGGCGTGGACGACGTGCAACTGACGCTGCGGGAGCAGTTGGATAACCGCAGTCAGATTGGCGGCAGCGGCACTGTGCAGGTGACTGCCAATAGCGTGCAACAGGCGGGTTCACTGGAAGGGCGGCAGGTCGGCATCAATGCCGAGATCTTGGATAATCAGGGAAAGGTGCTGGGGCTGGATGCACTGACGCTCAACATCGGCGACCGATTAACCAACCGTCAGAATGGCAAACTGCTCTCTGCCGGGCTGGCAACCTTCAATGCGGCGCAGGCGGTGAATCAGGGCGAATGGCAAGCCAACGCGCTGGTGCTGCAAGGCAACCAGTTGATCAATACCGGACGCATTCAAGGCGACCAAGGTATTGCTGTGACGCTCACTGCGGCGGCTTCTCCCAGTACCTTGTTGAATCAGGGCACGCTGGTGAGCGGTGGCGACAGCCAGATAAGCGCTAACACCATCGAGAACAGCGGCACCCTCTCCACGCTCGGCAAGGCGACGCTAACGGGCGATACCCTGCTTAACGCCAGCGATATTATCGCTGACGGCGCATTAACCGTAAACGGCAACTATCAGGGCGTGGGACGGCTTGCCACCGGTGGCACGCTGGCGTTGACCGGTGAACACCTGAGCAATCAGGGCCATTGGCAGGGACGAGATGTTACGCTAACAGGCAGCACCTTCGATCTGCAAGGCGCACTGGTGGGGGCACGGGATATCACCCTGACGCTGTCCGATACGCTGACTGTCGGTACCAACGGGCAGATGTTGGCCGGTGCCACACTGAATGCCCACGCGCAAGGCATCAATAATCGCGGTTTCTTGCAGGCCAACACGTTAGCGCTGACGGCGGATGAGGTGCGCAATCAGGGAACGCTGCTCGGTAAACAGCAATTTCAGCTTGATGTGGCCACCGGTTACTGGGGCAGTGCGCTCTCGGCACTGCTGAGCGATGGGCAAGGCGCTATCAATGCTAAACACCTCGAACAGGATGGGGAAATCGCGGCGCAGCACCTGACGGTCACCAGTGACACGCTGGATAACGGTGGGCGTCTGTTAGGCGTGGAACGGTTAGACGTGACCAACGCAGGCACACTAACCAACCGCGCAGGCGCTGAACTGCTCAGCCGTGGCGATGGGGTAGTGCGCAGTGGCAGCATCAATAACCTCGGGCTGATGCAGGGCAATACGCTGCAATTACAGGCTGAGACGCTGGATAACGCCGCGCGCATACAGGGAACACACTCCCTCACGCTGACCGGGTTGAGCCACTATCGCGGGATACAGAATGGACAACTGCTGAGTCAGGGGCGCGCCACCGTTGCCGCGCAGCAGATGGATAATGCGGGCTTGTGGCAAGCGGGCACGCTACAGATTGATGGCAACGCTCTTGAAAACAACGGGCTACTGGCCGGGCTCAACGGCATGACGCTCCAGGTTGATCAGTTGCGCAATCAGGGAGAATTGTTCTCACAAGGCAGCATCAACGGCACCGGCACGCGCTTTGATAACGCGGGCCTGTTGACTGGGCTGAACGGTTTCGATCTTCGCTACAGCGATCAAATCAATAACCTGAGCAATGCCCGGTTATTGAGCGGCGGTGACGGCGTACTGAGCACCGGGCGCTTTAGCAATCTGGGGCTATGGCAGTCGGACACGCTGCATCTCACCGCACAGCAGGCGGAAAACCGGGCGCAACTGCTTGGGGTGAATCAGGCCGATATCACCCTGAGCGGGAATTTTGTTAACACCAGTACCGGTGAAGTGGCGAGCGGTGGCGTGCTGACGTTCGCAGCCGACGCGGTAGACAATGCGGGCACGGTTCAGGGGCAGCAACTGCTGCTCACTGCACAAGAGGTGACAAATCAGGGCTCGTTGCGCGGTCAACAATCGGCCCAGTTCACACTGGGTGGCACGCTGCGCAATGCTGCCGGAGCGGTCATCAGCAGCGACGGTAGGGTGCGCGCTGACGCAGCGGCAATCGACAACCGGGGCACAATTAACGCGACCACTGTCGATCTACAAGGGGAAACGTTCAGCAACGCCGGGCTGATTCAGGGCAGCAATGACGTGACGCTGGCAGGTCACACTACGCTCACCAATCAGACCCAAGGCCAAGTTCTGTCCGGCGGCAACGCCATACTGATGGGGGATGTGCTCAACAACCTGGGGTATTTGCAAGGGCGAGGGCTGTCGGTGCAGAGCCAGCAACTAACGCAGCAGGGCCAGATGGTGGCGCAGGAAAAACTCAGCCTGCATATCCCGCAGTGGCGCAATCAGGGCACGTTACAGGCGCAGCAACTGGAGATCGTTGCCGATCAACTGGAAAACCAGGGCACGTTGCTCGGTTTAACCCAGTTGGCGCTGCATACACAGCGTTTGACCAACCTGCAAGGCGGTAAAATCTTCAGCGCGCAGGATCTGCTGCTTGAAACCGCCGAACTGGACCAACAGGGCCAACTGCTGGCGCTGGGTAATCTGGATGCCACCTTTACTGCACCGCTGCTGTTTACCCAGCAGATGGCGGCGGGCAAACGCCTGTCAGTGACGGTTAACGGTGATTTCGATCAGCGCGGCGCGCTGCAAGGTGACGCCGTGCTGCTGACCAGCAGCGGTAATTTCAGCAATCAGGGCGCGATTGTGTCCGGTGCCGGAGCATCACGCATTGCCGCGCACGCTTTCCAACAGGCAGAGGCGGGCAGCATTCAAACCGGTGGCGACCTGACGCTGGAAAGCGATACCACCGCAACCAATCACGGCTTTATCGGCGCCGCTGGCGATCTGCTGGTAAAAGCGGGTGGCGCGTTGGAAAACACCAGCCTGCTCTACGCGGGCGGCACGATGCGGCTGCTGACGGACAGCGTTACCAACCGCCTCGGCACCATTCTGGCGGGCAAAGACCTGTGGATTCAGCGCGACGCGCAGGGCAACGCCAACACCTCAGTGCTCAACAGCTCTGGCACCATCGAAACACAAAACGGCGATATCACCATTGTCACTGGCGATCTGACCAATCAGCGGGAAGGGTTTGTGGTGACGGAGACGGAAGTGGATGTCTCATCTCAGGAGATTAAACCGACGGGGACGACGTTAGTTTTTCGTACTGAGCAGCTTAGGAATAGAGGTTCTGGGTATTATGACCATAGTGAATATTTTCCTGGAGACAATAATGAAGACTCAAGTTATTTTGAGGATACTTGGGTACCAGCAATTGCAAAAGAATTCCAAAAAATAGAATACATTATATCAGATAAAGAAACTAAGGTGGTATCTCCCTACCTATCTGGAGAAATAAAAGCAGGTGGGAGTATCTCCATAGGTTCGAATAACTTTGAAAATATAGCCTCAGTTTTTGCAGCAAATAAAAATATAAATATTCGCAGTAATAATTTAAATAACGCTTCATATCACTCTGGTCATTCCAAAGAGTATGCGGTTTATAAATTCACCGGCCC
The DNA here is from genome assembly GCF_025962695.1 of Candidatus Symbiopectobacterium sp. NZEC135. NCBI lineage: Bacteria > Pseudomonadati > Pseudomonadota > Gammaproteobacteria > Enterobacterales > Enterobacteriaceae > Symbiopectobacterium > Candidatus Symbiopectobacterium sp. NZEC135. The sequence goes on from NZ_JAGFPF010000048.1 coordinate 11,354, forward strand.
TGAGCCAGATTTATTGTATGACAAGTATCTATGGGAAATGGAACATAATGCTGACTATTGGAGCAATGTATGGGGGCCTCGTGGGAAAGATGATTATGTTACGTTTTATTTAGAAGGCACCCCAACCCTTGAAATCACCAACGGCCAATCCTACAACACCCTAATTCAGGCTGGCGGCACCATTTCCGCCAATGTAACTCACGATATCAGCAATACTACGGTACAAGCGGGTAACGGCAATTATACGCCAACCGTCGTTGCCCCTACGTTGGCATCCACCCAAGCACTTTCCGGTGTGCAGCAGCAAAACGCCAAAGCGTTGTCAGGAAAAACCACCTCAACTACCACCACATTGGTCGATCTGCGCAGCGCGCCGGGCAGTTCCGCCACGCTGTCGGACTCAAGCGCCGCGGTGACGGCAGCCGGAAAAACGCTGTCACTGACACCGGTCAGCCACACCGCGCTGAATACTGACACTCTCACCACCGGCAATAGCCAGATTAGTGCTCCGCAGCAGGGGATCACCGCGCAAACGCTGACGCTGCAAGGGCCGGGGCAGGCACAAACGGCGCAAACCGGCGGCGCGATCCAGCCGATAACGGGTGGCGCACTTAGTGCTACCGATACGCTGAGTAACGGACCGGCGGCGACCCATACCGACATTACGCTTGCGCAACCTAACGTCGTGCCGGTGTCATCGCAAACCAGCGCAACGCAGACGCCGATTGCGGTGGCGCAACCGGGCAGCGTCACCCTCGATCCGCTCAAGCCGCAGGTGGAAAATGTTTCAGGCACCGCGCCGTTGTCGCCTAACGCACTGCTGGCCGAAATTCAGAACGGGCTGCAAAACCTGAATAACAGCGCGCCTGTTGACTACCCACTGCCGACTGGCGGCAATGGACTGATGGTGCTCGATCCGGCCAGCGATAGCCGCTATTTGATCCACACTAACCCCAAACTGGACCAACTGGGGCAGGTGGATAACCAGTTGTTTAACGACCTCAATGCGCTGCTGGGGCAGAAACCGACAACCGCACCGCAGATTGAAACCTCCAGCCAATGGACCCAAGCCGACAAGGTGCTGGGCTCAGAGTATCTGCTCGGCAAACTGAATCTGGATGCGGAACGGGATTACCGCTTTTTGGGCGATGCCGCCTTTGATACCCGCTATATCAGCAATGCGGTGTTGAGCCAAAGCGGCACGCGCTATCTCAACGGTATGGGCTCCGATCTGCAACAGATGCAATATCTGCTGGATAACGCCGCCAGCGCCCAACAGGCGCTGAACCTGAATCTGGGCGTGAGCCTGAGTGACGCGCAGGTAGCACAACTGACGCACAGTATCGTGTGGTGGGAAAACGTCGAGGTCAATGGTCAAACGGTGCTGGCACCCAAGCTATATCTGGCGCAGGCGGATAAAAGCAATGTGCAGGGCAGCGCCATCGTCGCCAATAATATCGATCTTAAAGCCGGTGGCAGCGTCACCAATAGCGGCACACTCAAGGCAGTGGAATTATTGGCAATTGCCAGTGGCGATAAGATTGATAACCAGCAGGGGGGAATTATCGCCTCCGATGGCGGACTGAATCTGGTGGCGCTGAATAACATCACCAATACCAGCAGCCAGATCAAAGGTAATCAGGTGCAGTTGGTGAGCGTAAATGACGATATCGTCAATGAGACGGTGACGCGCCAGTGGCAAACCGCCGCCGGAAACGGTGCGCTAACCTACACCGGATTGGGAAACACCGCCGCCATTAGCGCAGCGGGCAGCCTGAATGTGTCCGCAGGCAACGACATTCGCAACACGGCGGCGGCGCTCAGTGCGGGGCAAGACATGACGCTGGCTGCAGGCAACAACCTGTCGCTGGAATCCCTGACGCTCACCAATAACCGTTTGGATCAGTTCGGAGGCAGTACAGCGTCAACGCGCAGCACCACCGTGCAGGGTAGCGAGATTCTGGCGGGCAACACCTTTAGCGCCACGGCAGGTAAAGACCTGACGGTTGATGCCAGTCGGGTAACGGCGGGCAGCGGCCTGTCCTTGACGGCCGGGCAGGATATCCTGCTCAGCGCGCAGCAGACGCTGGCGGAAACGGCCAGCCGCAGCGGTGTGAATGCGATGCAGCGCACCAATCAGGGCATCAGTGCTGCGCAATTGTTGAGTGGTGGTGACCTCTCGCTGAAAGCAGGGCAAGACATCACCGCACAAGCCGCCAGCCTCAATGCGAAAGGCAATGCGGCGCTGGCGGCAGGGCAAGATCTGAATCTGCTTTCTGAGGAAACGGAAACCTACAGCGCCAATAATTGGAAACGCCATGCCGATTGGCAGCGTTCCGAAAAACAAGAGAGCACCACGGTCACGGCGGCAGGCAACCTGGCGCTCAGTGCGGGCAATGATATCAATCTGCAAGCCGCACAAGGCACGGCCAGCGGTGCATTAACAGCGCAGGCAGGCAACAACCTCAATCTGGTCTCTGCGACGGAAACCGAGCACACCTTCTTTGAAGAAACCAAGGTCAAAAAGAAAACGTTTTCCAAAACGGTCACCCGCACGTTGCGAGAAACCGAACAAACTAATGAAAAAGGCAGCTTGCTGTCTGGCGACAGCGTAACCCTTGCCGCCGGTCAGGATGTCAATCTGCAAGGCTCGGCCATTGCTGGGGATAAAAACGTGGCGATTGTGGCCGGGAATGACGTCAACACCGCCGCCAGCGTGGAAAACTACCTGAATTATCAAGAATACCAGAAGAAAAAGAGCGGCCTGATCAGCAGCGGTGGCATTGGCTTCACCATTGGATCCACCTCGCTGAGCCAAAAAATGCGCGATCAGGCGGCGACGCAAAGTCAAAGTGTCAGCACCATCGGCAGTACCGCCGAATCGGTCGATATCAAAGCCGGGCAGCAGGTGCGTATTGAAGGCACGGATATTGTGGCGAAAAAGGATATCCGGCTGGAAGGCAGCGACGTCAGCCTGCAACCCGGCTATGACCTGCGCAAACAGCAACAAGAAACGGTGCAGAAGAGCAGTGGCATCACCATCGCACTTTCTGGTGTGGTCGGCTCCGCGCTTAACAGCGCCGTGCAAAGTATTCAGGCTGCCACGCAGGAAAGCGATAGCCGTTTGGCGCTGCTGCAAAGCATGAAGGCCGGGTTATCGGGCTATCAGGCCTATCAGGGCACCCAGTCGGATCTTAACAACAAAGGGGAGAACGCGTTTGTTGGCGTCAGCATCTCCCTTGGCGCGCAAACCTCGAAATCCAGCCAAAGCAGCGAACAGCAGCAAAGCTTTGGCACCACGCTCAATGCAGGGCAGGATGTGGCGATCACGGCGCGCAGCGGCGATGTGACGGTTGCAGGCAGTCAGGTCAAAGCGGGGGGCGATATTGCCCTTAACGCCGCGCAAGACGTCAAACTGCTCTCTGCGCGCAACACGGAATCGATGGAGGGCAGCAACAAGAGCAGCGGCGGGGCCATCGGCGCCAGCATTGGGGTCGGCAACAGCGGTTTCGGTGTCAGTATCTTCGCCAATGCCAACGTCTCGAAAGGACGGGAAACCGGCAAAGGCAATACCTGGTCTGAAACTACGCTGGATGCGGGCGACAAGGCCACATTCAACGCCGGACGCGACACGCAACTGATTGGTGCGCAGGTAGGCGCCGAACGCATCGAACTGGTGACCGGGCGCGATCTGCTGCTGCAAAGCCAGCAGGACAGCGAGCGCTACGACTCGAAACAGACCAGTGCATCCGCAGGCGGCAGTTTCACCATCGGCTCCATGACCGGCAGTGGTTACCTGAGTTTCAGCAAAGACAAGATCCACAGCAACTTTGACAGCGTGCAGCAGCAAACTGGGCTGTTCGCTGGCAGCGAGGGCTACAGCGTCAAGACCGGGGCGCACACCCAACTGGATGCCGCGGTGATTGGTTCCACCGCCAGTGCGGATAAAAACGCACTGGAAACCGGCACGCTGGGCTGGAGTGGGCTGGACAACAAGGCGGACTTCAAGGTAGAACATTCGGGAGCGGGCATCAGTATGAGCCCGTCGATGAATGGCAGCCTGCTCTCTTCGCTGGCGATGACGATGCCTTCTGCACTGATGTCGCTTGGCAACAAAGGCAGCGCGTCGAGTACTACCTATGCGGCCGTCAGTGACGGCAGTCTGCTGATCCGCGATACGGCGAAGCAGCAGCAGGATGTGACCACGCTGAGCCATGACGTAGAGCATGCCAACAATGCTCTGAGTCCGATCTTTAACAAAGAGAAAGAGCAACAACGCCTGCGCCAGGCCCAACTTATTGGGGAAATTGGCGGTCAGGTGATGGATATTGTGCGCACGGACAGTGAGCAGCGCGCACTGAAAGCGGCAGAGGATTCAGGAAAAGCGGGGCCGCGCCCGGCAGAGGGTGCCAACGATAGGGATACCGATAAGCAGTGGGCGGAATACAAGGCTAAACTGGCGGATACGCAAAGCTACAAAGACGTGATGAAGCAATACGGCGTCGGCAGCAGCTTCCAACAGGCGGCGCAGGCCGCGACGGCGGCAATACAGGCACTGGCGGGCGGCGACATCAAGCAGGCGATAGCGGGTGGTGCCGCACCGTATCTGGCTCAGTTGGTGAAAGATGCCACGCTGCCCGTTGGGCGTGAACCCACAGCGGAGGAAAGAGCCGCCAACCTGATGGGCCACGCGGTCGTTGGTGCTGTGGTAGCCCAGCTTTCCGGCAAGGATGCGGGCGCGGGTGCGCTGGGTGCGGCGAGCGGTGAGTTGGCCGCTGAGGTTATCCGCCAGAAGGTGTTTGATGGTAGAGACGTAAAAGATCTGTCGGAGAACGAAAAGCAATCCCTCAGCGCGTTATCGACGCTGGCAGCAGGTCTGGCATCGGGATTGGCATCGGGTAATACGGCGGATGGCGCGAGCGGTGCGCAGGCCGGGCGGAATGCGGTTGAGAATAACGCTTTGGGAGCCGATGCCGGGACAGCGTTAGGGTTCTGGCTAGGCAAAAGCGACGAATGTGGTGTTGCCTGTAGGGCAGAGATTGCGAAAGGTATTGCTGAAGGTAATCTCGTGGTATCAGCCGGTGTGGCAGGTATTGCCGGGGGTGCAATGATCGTGGGGGCCACGCCGGAAATCGTGGCGGCGGCAAAAGCGGCACTGGAAGGGTGTAAGGCTGCACCGACGATTTGTCTGAACAATGCCGGATTGCAGGTAGCGGAAGCTGTTACACCGGGAGGTGTTGGGGCTGCTGGGGCGATCGGGGTTGGCAAGACGGTTGCAGAAGCAACGGTGGCTAAGGCTGAAGCTGTGGCAGCTAATGCAGCTAAAAATGCTGGAAATACCACAATTACAAACGTGGTTAAAAACACAGCAGAAACACAAGCAAGCATTGACAAAAAATTAACCACTTACTTGTTAGAAAAGGAGCATCCTGCCGGCGGAAGCAAAGCAGAATGGTTCGATAGCGCTCTTGGTTTTAACAAAACAAATTCGAAAGAACTTGCAAAACAAATTATTTTTGATCCTAACACTGCTATTAAAACAGCAGAAACCCAATTCGGTACTAAGTTTGACCAGTTAATACCAATAACTGGTGCAAATGGTAGAACGATTACCGTTAAGGTTGGCTGGATCAAAAATAATGATGGTGTTATTAGGCTTGTAACGGCTATCCCGGCTAAAAAATAAAATGCGTTTTGGTATTAATTTTATGATCAGAGAATATGATGGGATTAAAGCAACAAGAGATCTATCTGACCGCGTACTAAAAGGATGTGTAGGCGCCGTTGTCATGATATATCAAGAACCTACTCTAGGTTACGAAGTGGAATTTTTCGATAAAGAAGGCGATACACTAGAAGTATTAACAGTTTATCCTGATGATATTGAATCGTTAAGGTAGCTGATTTTGTAAAACCTTAAAAAACCCCGGCCCCTAAAAAGGCCGGGATTTTTTTGCCTGTCACTCAGCCACAGGCAGTATCATCAATTGGCCGAGCTCAACGGTGATTATGACTGGGCTGGACAACAAGGCGGACTTCAAGGTAGAACATTCGGGAGCGGGCATCAGTATGAGCCCGTCGATGAATGGCAGCCTGCTCTCTTCGCTGGCGATGACGATGCCTTCTGCACTGATGTCGCTTGGCAACAAAGGCAGCGCGTCGAGTACTACCTATGCGGCCGTCAGTGACGGCAGTCTGCTGATCCGCGATACGGCGAAGCAGCAGCAGGATGTGACCACGCTGAGCCATGACGTAGAGCATGCCAACAATGCTCTGAGTCCGATCTTTAACAAAGAGAAAGAGCAACAACGCCTGCGCCAGGCCCAACTTATTGGGGAAATTGGCGGTCAGGTGATGGATATTGTGCGCACGGACAGTGAGCAGCGCGCACTGAAAGCGGCAGAAGATTCAGGAAAAGCGGGGCCGCGCCCGGCAGAGGGTGCCAACGATAGGGATACCGATAAGAAGTGGGCAGCGTACAAGGCTAAACTGGCGGATACGCAAAGCTACAAAGACGTGATGAAGCAATACGGCGTCGGTAGCAGTTTCCAACAGGCGGCACAAGCTGCGACGGCAGCAATACAGGCACTGGCGGGCGGCGACATCAAGCAGGCGATAGCCGGAGGTGCCGCACCGTATCTGGCGCAATTGGTGAAAGATGCCACGCTGCCCGTTGGGCGTGAACCCACAGCGGAGGAAAGAGCCGCCAACCTGATGGGCCACGCGGTCGTTGGTGCGGTGGTAGCCCAGCTTTCCGGCAAGGATGCGGGGGCGGGTGCACTGGGTGCGGCGAGCGGTGAGTTGGCCGCCGAGGTCATCCGGCAGAAGGTGTTCGATGGCAGAGACGTAAAAGATCTGTCGGAGAACGAAAAGCAATCCCTCAGCGCGTTATCGACGCTGGCAGCAGGTCTGGCATCGGGATTGGCATCGGGTGATACGGCGGATGGCTCGAGCGGTGCGCAGGCTGGGCGGAATGCGGTTGAGAATAATTCGCTGGGGTTGGCTGTACGAGGTTGTGCTGCGCTCTCACTTTGCCGAAGCAAGATTGCAGAGCAATTGCTGGAGATTGGAGCAAAAGCAGGTATAGCAGGCTTGGCTGGAGCAGCTGTCAAAGACCTGGCCGATAAGATGACATCCGATGAATTGGATCATCTCATCACGTTGAAAATGATGGGTAATGATGAATTAACCGGGAAGTACCTTAGCTCGCTTCAGGATAAGTATGCGCCTCCTCATACTGGTGGTGATCAGATCGCCGGGGCAGGTCCAAGCAATACGGGCGGGGATCAATTACCAGTACAGGGTGTAAATCATACAGGTAACAATAATGGCCAGACTGATTCGGGGCCAAACAATACCGGTGGGAATCAGGCTGTAGACCCGTTACCAAACAATACTGGTAGTACCGAGGCCGTACCTGACCAGCCTAATTATATGGTAAGCGATGGGCATGATAATGGTGCGGAAAAGCCATCTAGCATAAAGGTTGCTGATGATAAATTCTTAAAAAATAATGGAGTTGATGCGCACCAGATCAAAAAGGATTTTCTCGGTGCTAAGGCAGAAATAAAGCTTTATGACATTTATGTTGATAAAGATAGTGGGCAGTTGTGGATTTTTAGAAAAGGTGGGAAAGGCGAAGGTATCCCGACTGGCGAATTTATTAATAAGTAGGGGGGTATATGGATAAAACAACAGTAAAAGCAGAGTTTTCCATTTGTGGAGATGTCTTTGAACCCCATGAGATAACTAGCTTACTACAGATAGAGCCTATGGAGGTTCAGCTTAAGGGTATTATTAGTGGGACGAGGAAAAGGCCAAGCGCGGAGACCAGTTGGTCAATCTATACAGAGAAGGAAGAGTCTTATGATGTGGATGTGCAAACAAGAAAACTGCTGTCTTTATTAAGATGTAAAATTGATTCCTTGCAAAAAATAAAAGATAAATATGATGTTACGTTTATATTTTCCCTTTTAATAGAAGTAGAGAGTGGGGAAAAGCCAGCTATATATTGGTCAGCGGAAACGAACCGTTTTTTGGGATGTATTGGGGCTGAAAGTTCTATTGATTTATATATTTATAGTTAAATGAAATATGAAGCAGGAAAATATCAATCCTGGCCTTACTCCAGGATTTTATAGCTAATCCAATCCAATCCATGCCTTGACTAACCCACTAGATAATTAACGCGTTCGGTGCGGTTTCCGGCAAGGATGCGGGGGCGGGTGCGCTGGGTGCGGCGAGCGGTGAGTTGACCGCCGAGGTTATCCGCCAGAAGGTGTTCGATGGCAGAGACGTAAAAGATCTGTCCGAGAGCGAAAAGCAATCCCTCAGCGCGTTGTCGACGCTGGCAGCAGGTCTGGCATCGGGATTGGCATCAGGCAATACAGCGGATGGCGCGAGCGGTGCGGAATGCGGTTGAGAATAATACGCTGGGGATAAGCTGCGCGCATGAGCCGATGGCCTGTGCAAAGAATCCGTTGCTGGAAGGCGGTGTAGGCCCCAGAGGTCTGGCAGGGGGGGCGACAGCGGCGGGTGTGGGCGCAGTTGTGGGTGAAGCGCTGAACGGTGACAATGATAAAACCGCACAGGGTGGTGACCAGCCGAATGTGGGTAAAAATCTGAGTGAGGATGATAAAGCCGAACTGGGTGGAACAGGCGCGGGTACACCGGGTGGTTGGGGGCCAGAGGATGAGGAGAATGCACGCAAAAGTCAGAGTACCCAACCTAATGAATCTGATTCAGTTAATTCCCAGTCTCTTTCTGTAGCGGAAAAAATTGGTATATTGAGGGATGCTGCGAAGGGTAATAAAGGGAACTTTGGTTTATTTCAGTCAACAACTCAGGAAGCCAATGCTTTGGGTGAGTCTTGGGTTGGTCCAGGATACAGAATTTCTAAAGATGGAACTACGTGGGTCAGCCAGGACGGTTTAAGAACTTATCGTCCACCGACAGCAAAACCAAACAGTACACAGGCCACGACAGGGGTACAAGCGAACTTTGAACAGAAACTGACTCCAGGTGGGCGGCCAATAAGTAATGGGCATTTGGATATTACAAAATGAAAGTTGAACTGAAAGCGTTAAGATCTTTGGAGATTGAGGATAGCCTTATAAATTATTGGCCTGATGATCCTTTGAATTTTGGCAGTTGGATTCGTGCAATGATTGGACCTGATAACCAAGATGGTGCAGAATCTTTTGATATCTTAATTTGTACACCTCTTTGGCTTCAGACGGAGTTATCAACTAATAAGGTGTTATCAGGGAAAGGAGTTCTAATACTCAGCGAATATGATTATGACGAAGTCGTTAATTTTTTAGAAAAGCAGATTGCTATATGCCATTCTGAGAATTGGTCTGATGCGGCTCTTCGGTTGAGTAGAATCGGTTTTTGGGAATATGAAGATTACCAGCCTTAAGAACGATCCCGGCCTTCGCGCCGGGATCGTCGTTTTTACCGGTCAGGGCGACACCCCCGCGTTAAAACAAAAAAATCGTAGTCCCTCCGGTTTTTAGTACCATCGCTGGCGATGACGGTGCCTTCTGCACTGATGTCGCTTGGCAACAAAGGCAGCGCGTCGAGTACTACCTATGCGGCCGTCAGTGACGGCAGTCTGCTTATCCGCGACACGGCGAACCAACAGCAGGATGTGGCTACGCTGAGCCATGACGTAGAGCATGCCAACAATACTCTGAGTCCGATCTTTAACAAAGAGAAAGAGCAACAATGCCTGCGCCAGGCCCAGCTTATTGGGGAAATTGGCGGTCAGGTGATGGATATCGTGCGCACGGACAGTGAGCAGCGCGCACTGAAAGCGGCAGAGGATTCAGGAAAAGCGGGACCGCTCCCGGCAGAGGGTGCCAACGATAGGGATACCGATAAGCAGTGGGCGGAGTACAAGGCTAAACTGGCGGATACGCAAAGCTACACAGTAGCCAGTAAGTAATATCTGCGGTGCGGGGGATCCCGCTGCTCGATTGGGCCTGGCTGCTGGCTTGTGGGCGGATGAACAAATATCAACTTCATCACCTGACAATAATAAAAAAAATGGATATGATTAAATCCTACCTTGGCCGGAGGAAACATGAACATGAGAACGACACAACAGATGAGTATCACGCTGCCTAATGAGATGGCGGCACAGATAAAAGCACGAGTTGCCAGCGGTGAATATGCGTCAGAAAGTGAAGTCATCAGAGAAGGGTTGAGAGCATTAATGGCCCGGGACAGTGCTGTAGATAAATGGCTAAAAGAGCAGGTTATTCCTGCGTGGGAATCACTACAGCATGATGAAAGTAAAAGTCTTAGTGCAACTGACCTCAGAAACCGATTAAAGGTAGAACACAAAAAAGCAACAGGGGAAAAATAATGAGCTATAGGGTGAGGTTTGCGCCGGAAGCAGAAGAGCAGCTCACAAAACTCTACCGTTATATATCGCAAGCGACTTCACCCAATACTGCGCTCAGTTACACTGAAGGCGTGGTTGACTACTGTGAATCATTAGAGCAGTTCCCGCACAGAGGAAACCAACGTGATGATATCCTGTCTGGGCTACGAATCACCAACTATCGCAGCAAGACCGTTGTCGCCTTCATGGTAGAAGAAACAAAACAAATAGTTACTATCCTCGGTATATGGCATGGCGGTCAGGACTACGAGAGCCACTTGCATTCTGAAGGCACAAACTGAAAGCGCGTTGCTTCTGGTTGCGCCCTCTCTGCAATAAAGCACAAGGTCAGGTTAAATGGCGCTCGCGTCGCGCTGCGCTTCGTTGTTCCTTTCGGTCTCGCTTGCTTCCACCTCCTGCCCCGGTTCAGTGTGGTCATGCACAACGGTAATCTCCCAATAAACCCAACCCTTCATTTTTAGCGATCTTCCAACATACTGCTTATGCCCCTCGATGAGACCACCCTGCGTAAAGCTCAATTCCCAAAGTACCCAATCATCGTCGTTTTAAAGCCAACCTAAGCCAGACACTGCACAAAAGACGGCGCGCCGCAAAACAACGGTATACTAAAGCCATGTAGCGCATAATGCGCGTTGATTTACGCGCATCAAGAGCGTGAAAAAATGGACAAGGAGTTTCAATGAATTGGCAGCATGTGTTCTTCTCGGCGGCGGTTGCGCTGGTCGCGGCAAGCGTTCTCGCGCTGATGAGGAAAAAACAATGGATTGGTAAGACCACGGGGGTTGTTATCTTCGTCGCTGTGATTATCGGGTGGAATGTGATTGATACGGCGTACCTGATGCCGAATAAATCACGTTCACTGGAATTGCAATATGCGGAAGCATCAATGGCGAAACTGCCAATTTTTCAAACCATTAAGCAATATGCGCCGGATACCTATCAGACCCTCAAGGAAAAAGTGGTTGATGCTAAAGCCGAGGGTAAAGATCTTCAGCAGGCGATCGATCTGGTGCAGGCTGACTCATCGGCTTTTTTGCTGTCCCGTCTTTATTCTGCGCCTGATGACAAAGTTATCACCACGCTGAAAGTGATGCTGGAACAAGGTGAGAATATTCAACAACAGAGCGATGAGGCCTGTTTTAAATTTTTCTTTCCTTTTGTCAGCGGCGGGGTGAACCCGCTGACGCTGAATTCGACTGAGCTTATTCAGCGCCGAATGCGTGCCGACAGTGAATTAGTGGCGGCGTCGTATACCTCTCCTCGTGCTGCCGATAAACCGCGAGAAGATGCTGCTGCCGCCCAAGCGATACAACCGGTAATACAGCGGCTGTATGGGCAATATGGCGCTGATTTGCAAATGATTGCCGATCCTGCGGCAAAACAGGTTGATCGCAAAAAGGTCTGTGATATTACATTACAACTGTATCGCCATATTCTCGCACTGCCGCCACAACAGGCTGCGGCGGTGATCCGCAGTGTGCTTACGAACTAAATGTGCTTACCCGAGGAGAATCCCGGTGTAAGACACGTCAAATCTCAAAGCCCGGCGCGACGTCTTTTATCTGGCAGGCGTCGGGCTTCGGTGTGCCAGCAGGTATTGCCGTGCAATCGGGTTTAAACGGGTTCAGGGCATCACGGTTGAGATAAAGCAGTGACAACACGATGGCGATCAGCAGGAATTTTTTAGTCATAAGCAGGCTATTTTATTGAAGAACGCACAGTGTAAAGGCTTTTACTCACGCTGTCTTTCCGAAGTTCCCGTATCCTACCGGAGGTAATATGAGCGTCGAGAAACTGCGTTTTGCTGCAGTACAGCTAGAGCACAACCATATTTACGACATGTGCAGCCATTTGATTGGCGCAGGCGCGGAGCTGGTTGCAGTCTACGATCCTGATCCAATTAAGTGTGAACGCTTTGCCGCGCGTTTTCCTGATGTGGCGCTGGCGAGTAGCGTTGATGCGATTCTGACAAACCCAGCGATTCATCTGGTCGCTAGCGCGGCGGTGCCGGATGAACGTGCCGATCTGGGGCTGCGTGTCATGGCGGCAGGTAAAGACTATTTTACCGATAAACCGCCGCTGACCACGCTGGAACAGTTGGATGCGGTAAAAACCGCTGTGGTACAGACCGGACGCAAATATGCCGTTTATTTTAATGAGCATGTGGTGGTGGACAGTGTGTTGTACGCGGGTGAACTGGTGCGACAGGGGGCGATAGGGCGGGTTCTCCAGACCATCGGCGTTGGGCCGCATCGCGAACGCGGTGCTCGACCTGATTGGTTTTACCAGCGCCAACGCTACGGCGGCATTTTATGCGATATTGGTATTCATCAAATTGAGCAGTTCCTCTATTTTACCGGCAATACGGCGGCGAGCGTGATTGCCAGTCAGGTCGCCAATTACCAGCACCCGCACGCGCCTGAGTTCGAGGATTTTGGCGATGCCATGCTGCGCGGTGAAAATGGTGCCACAGGCTATTTTCGCTGCGACTGGTTTACACCCGACGGACTCAGCGCCTGGGGGGATGGACGCCTTACCATTTTGGGCACCGAAGGGTATATTGAACTGCGCAAATATGTCGATATCACCCGCGGCGAAAGCAACATTCTCTATCTGGTGAACAAGGATGGCGAGCAGCGCATCGCGACGGCGGGCAACGTCGAGCGGCGTTTTTTCCGCGAATTTGTGCAGGATTGCCTAAACCGCACCGAAAACGCCATGACGCAGCACTGGGTGTTCACCGTGACCGAATTGGCGCTACGCGCTCAGCGCATGGCGCAGCGAATTACCCCTGACGAGTGCGAATAATCGGCGAAACCCTATCACGCCGTTGTTGAGGTTGCCTGACTCGCCTCTGCCGTGTGTTGCTCTTGTGCCAACTGATGCAAGGCGGCTTCTGCCAGTGCTGCAAAATAGCGCGATGCGGGGTAGATAGCCGATTCATCAGGATTGAAGCCGGGATGGTGCAAGCCAAACGGGCTGCCAGAGCCGATACTGACAAACGTACCGGGGCAACCCTGTAAATAAAGCGCAAAATCTTCTCCCCCCATCTGCCGTTCTGCGGTTTCAACGTGGTAGCCGTGCTCCGCAGCCACCTGACGGCTGAAGTCGGCCCAAAATGGCGTATTGACCACCGAGGGCGGTCCGGGGTGCCACACCAGTTCGGCCTGCGCGCCCAGTGCGGCAGCGGTGCCGTGGATAATCTGGCGCATCATGTCTGGTACTTGTTCCCGTACCTGGGGGCTGTAGGTGCGCACCGTTCCTTCCAGTTCGACCGTTTGCGGTAACACATTCCAGGTATTACCACCTTCGATACGCGTTACGCTAACCACCAGCGATTCCAGTGAACTGACCCGGCGGCTGGGAAGCGTTTGGAGGGCGATGACAATATGGCTGGCGGCGATAATGCTGTCGATCCCTTCTTCAGGCTTGGCCGCGTGAGCCCCTTTACCGGAGATACGAATGGAAAATCTGTCGACGTTGGCGTAAAAGGCGCCCGAGCGCGTGGCAAATGTGCCGCTGGGTAACTCCGGTGCGTTGTGTAGGCCAAACACGGCGGAGACCGGTTGAAGCGCGCCTGCGCTAATCAGTTGTTTTGCACCGACGGAAACCTCTTCTGCCGGTTGAAACAGCATGCGCACGCGGCCCGGTAGTTGCGCTTCGCGGGCTTTTAGCAGCCCCGCTGCACCCAGCATCACCGCAGTATGAAAATCATGTCCGCACGCATGCATCACGCCAGAGTGCTGTGAACGGAAAGGGACATCGGTGTCTTCGACGATCGGTAACGCATCAATATCTGCGCGCAGCGCAACCACCGGCCCCGAAGATGCACCGATATCAGCGACAACGCCGGTTTTCAACGTAATGGGTAGGGGAGAGATCGACAGCTGTTCCAGCCAGCGGGTAATGCGTTGGGTGGTCTGAAACTCCTGCTCAGACAGTTCAGGAAATTGATGAAGTTCACGCCGCCATTCAATAACGCGACGTGCCAATGTATCAGTACTACAGGGTGCTTCTGGCGCAGGGTTACGGGTTGTCATCTCACTTCTCCCCATGGGTTTCCTGCTATCAACCGTAGCGGATCCCTTGACGCGAAATAAATATCGTCTGGTTATATTTTATGACTGTAAAGCAGAACGACCGCTGCCGCTCACTTTTCTCCGCCCGGTAAATAAAAGAAGAATAATGCGCCAGCTTATATTTTCCTGCGTATTTATACGTTGCGTATGAATATTTATTTCGCGACGGGAAAAGCTAACAAAAAGTGAGAAGTAGTCTCTGACTGAGGTGGAAAGTAGCAGATTTAAACAAGGTATTCCTGTTTTTTGAATGCAGAAATCTCAACGTTGCCGTTATTTTGGCTCAGCGCATAGATGAATGTCTTTTGGCATAGCTTATAAAACATGATCTTGGCCGCAATAAATAAACATCATAGGTCTCTGTCAGTGAGTCAAGCCGAAGTTGGACTTCGGCAAGCAAAAGGAGAGTGAACCAGATGGCCAAAAAGGATGCGCTGTTGATCCCTTTATTGAGCAGGATACTCGATGTTCCCGAAGCCGCATTACACGATGACAGTAATTTGATGCACCATGGCATGGACTCGATGCGCACCATGCGTGCCGCGACCGGGTTACGGCGCGAGGGGGTCGCCGTCACGTTCTCGGATTTTATTGATAAACGAACCGTAAAAGCGTGGTGTCAAGTGATATTGACTGCCGACGAGTTAGGCGCGGTTGCCGATGCTGATATTCAGCCGTGCGATACATCGGGGTTCGAACTTGCCACCATGCAGCACGCCTTTTGGATTGGGCGTAACGAGCGGCAGCAACTTGGGGGCGTAAGCGCCCATTTTTATGCTGAATTGGACGGCAAAGCACTCGATCCCAAACGGCTGGCGAGTGCGCTGAATCGGCTGATTCAACGGCATGACATGCTGCGGTTGCGTATCGATGAGGACGCGCGTCTGCACATTGCACCGGATAGCCCCTGTAAGCTACAGATCAATGATTTGCGCGAACTGTCTGCGGAGCAGTGTCATGCACGTTTGGAGGCGTTGCGTCAGCGCTATAGCCATCAGCAGTTAGATATCGCCAATGGCGAAACGCTGATGTTGGCGCTATCGCAACTGCCAACAGGAGACAGTCGGCTGCATATCGATGTGGATATGATCGCCGGTGATGCCGCGAGCCTGCGTATCCTGCTGCGTGAGCTGGCACAGGCTTATCGCCAACCGGATTATGCGTTACCGCCGTTGCGGTTAAGCTATCGTGACTACCAACAGCGCTGGCAAGAAAAACATCAACACCGCCGTGAGCAGGACCGATCGTGGTGGCAAAACCAGTTATCCCGCCTGGCGACATCGCCCACCTTGCCCCTTCAGCCTTCAGAGAAAATCGCACCGGTAACCGAAAGACGCTATCTGTGGTTAAACCCTACGCAGCAGCAGCAATTGACGACAATGAGTCACCAATCCGGGCTGAGTGTCCCGGTAGTGCTGGCAACACTCTTTGGCGAGTGCATTGGTCAATGGACCGGTGGTACCCCCTTTTTGTTGAATTTTCCGGTGTTTTCCCGCGATGAAGAGATAGAAGATGCCGATCGGCTGGTGGGGGATTTTTCCAGCTCGGTGTTGCTGAGTGTGGAGCCGGGGAGTGGCGCGAACGTTATCGAGCAGGCGCGTCAACTGCAAACCCAACTTCATCGGGCGCTGGCGCATACAGCGTGGAGTGGCGTTGATGTGTTACGCGATCTGTCACGGCAGCAACAGAGCAATACCATTCTGGCACCGGTGGTGTTTACCAGCGCATTGGCACTGGGCGATCTCTTTGAACCACACGTGCGCGAGACGTTGGGGGAGCCCGTGAGGTCTGTTTCGCAGGGACCGCAGGTGTTGATTGACGCACAGGCCACGGAATACCTGAACGGCATCATGCTGAACTGGGATGTGCGTACTGACAGGTTTGCCCACGGTGTGATCGACGCCATGTTTGAGGGGTTTCAGCAGCAGGTGTACGCGTTGCTCAGCGATATAGCCTGCTGGCAGCGCCCTCTGCCAACGCCAAAGCCGGTAACACCCTGGCCGCCGGAGGTTGCTGAAATTGTCAGTTCGCCGACGCTGCTGCACCGTTTCTTTATCCAAGCCGAGCGAGAACCCGATGCCATCGCATTGCAGTGGGGTGAGCACGGTGTGTTGCAGTACGGTGAATTGGCGCAAAATGCCTTGTGCATCGCGCATTTTCTTCAGGAGCAGGGCATCAAAACGGGTGACAGCGTTGCCATCAGCATGGGGAAAGGGCCTGAACAGGTTATGGCGGTATTAGGCACTTTGGCCGCGGGCGCAACGTACGTCCCCTGTGGGATTGATATTCCATTGGCGCGTCGCGAAGCCGTATACCGCTTGGCGAACGTGGCGCTGGTGCTTTGTGACTCCCGCAGTGCCTATCAGACTGTATGGCCGCCGGGTATTCCGGTATTTCCGCTGGTGCAAGGGTTGCAGGCGTTGCCGCTTGCGGCATCGGTCGAGGTGGATGAGCAGCAGGCGATGTATGTCATCTTTACCTCCGGCACCACCGGCGAACCGAAAGGCGTCGCGGTTTCGCACCGGGCGGTTGCTCATACGGTGGACGGCGTTGATGCGCATTTCACTGTCACACCCCGCGATTGTAGCATCACGCTATCGGCACTCGATTTCGATCTTTCTGCCTACGATATTTTTTCCTGCCTAAGCCGCGGTGCTCGGCTGGCCGTGGTTGAGGAACACCAACGCCGGGATGCCCATGAATGGCTGGCGCTGATTCAGCGCTATGATGTCAGCATCATCAGTTGTGTACCCGCGCTGTTGGAGATGATCCTCACGGCAGCCGAAGACGCGCCATTATCTTCTGCGCGGCTGGTTATGCTGGGGGGCGATCGCATTCCTGTGGCATTGGCGGAGCGCTGGTGGCGGTGCACGGCGGGAGCGCCCTTTGTCGGATTAGGTGGGATGACGGAAGCGGCAATTCACTCCACGCTTTTCGTGCTGCATGCCGACGATCCGCGCTGGACCACGGTGCCTTTCGGTTCGCCCTTACCCAACATGTATTGCCGTATTGTTGATGCTTTGGGGCGAGATTGCCCGCCCTGGGTAGCCGGTGAACTGTGGGTCAGCGGTCCGGGATTGGCACTGGGGTATCGCAACGATCCGAAGCGCACCGCAGAAAAGTTTGTTGAACACGCCGGGCGACGTTGGTACCGCAGCGGCGACCGCACACGCTATTGGCCCGATGGCACCATTGACTATCTCGGGCGTAATGACCAGCAGATTAAGATTCGCGGGCACCGTATCGAACCGGGTGAAGTGGAAGCGGCACTGATGCGCCATCCCGCCATTCATCGCGCCTGCGTGACGGTGGTCGAGCCTGCGGCCCGGCAACTCTGCGCCACACTGGTGACCGATGAAAATAACAGCGCCAGTGTCTGGCAAAGCGGGTTGCAATCGCTGCTACCAGGCTATGCCATTCCCGAACATTACGTAGTTGTGCCCGCGTTGCCGGTCACGGAAAACGGCAAGACAGACCGAGCGAGCGTAGAACGCCTCGCTGCCTCGCAGATTGCGCTGGCGCGCACTACGCGCAGCGTTCCCGAAAACGATATCGAACGGCAGGTTGCCGCGCTGTGGGCCACGCTGCTGAATGTTGACAGCGTCAGCCGTGAGGATAATTTTTTCGTTCTGGGGGGCGACAGCCTTATTGCCACGCGCTTGATTGCGGCGCTACGTGAACGGAAACTGAGCGCGCCGTTGCATGCCTTATTCACCTCACCTGAACTGCGCGATTTTTGTCATTACGTTCAAGCA
Source organism: Candidatus Symbiopectobacterium sp. NZEC135 (assembly GCF_025962695.1). Classification (NCBI taxonomy): domain Bacteria; kingdom Pseudomonadati; phylum Pseudomonadota; class Gammaproteobacteria; order Enterobacterales; family Enterobacteriaceae; genus Symbiopectobacterium; species Candidatus Symbiopectobacterium sp. NZEC135. The sequence goes on from NZ_JAGFPF010000048.1 coordinate 29,599, forward strand.
GAAACCGCCGTTTCACTACCGACGCTGGTCGTCGACGAGGCCGGGCGCTATAAACCCTTCCCGCTCACTGACATTCAACGCGCTTTCTGGATTGGTCGCAACGAACAGATGACGCTGGGCGGCGTCGGCTCGCATTTTTATATTGAATTTGATGGCGAAGGACTGGATGTCGCGCGCCTCGAAACGGCCTGGCAACAGTTGATCACGCGCCACGCCATGCTGCGCGCGGTGGTAACCGACGCCGGGGAGCAGCAGGTGCTACCCGACACGCCGCCTTATTGTATTGAACGTCATACCGCTAGCGACGATGTCGAAGGGGTGTTGCAGGCTTGGCGCGATACGCTGTCGCACCGGGTTTACGATGTACGTAAGTGGCCGCTGTTTTCTATTCATGTAGTGGATTATCAGCAGGGGGGCGATGCGCGCCAACGGTTGATGGTCAGCCTCGACAGTATGATGTTCGATGGGCGTAGTATCATGATCCTGTTCTCCGAATGGGATGCCTTGTACCGCGATCCCCTAGCGGCATTGCCCGCGTTGCGTATCCACTATCGGGATTATCAATGCGGGCAGGCAGCGTATAGCGCAGCGCTGATGACGCAGGCGAAAGCCTACTGGCTGGAGCGACTAACGACGTTGCCCGCAGCGCCGGCTTTGCCGCTGGCGGTGAGGCCCGAGACGATGGCTAACCCTCGCTTCCAGCGCAGGCGCTATGTGTTGCCCGCTGAGTCATGGCAGCGCTTTATGTCGCAGGCGCAGCGCCATGGCATCACCGTCAGTGTGGCGCTGGCAGCGGCTTACGGTGAAGTGCTGGCGTTCTGGAGCAATCAGCCTGCTCTGGCGCTGAATTTTACGCTGTTCGATCGGCAGCCACTGCATCCCGATATCAACCGTGTCGTCGGGGATTTCGCCTCCATCCTGTTGCTCGGTTATGAAACCGCGCAGGGGAGTGATTTTCGTCAGGCGACCATGCAGTTGCAGCAGCAGGTGGGGGATGGATTAAGCCATCGGCAGTTCTCGGGGGTGAAAGCACTGCGTGAACTTGCCCGATATCACGGACAAAGCATGGCGACGATGCCCGTGGTGTTTACCAGCGTACTCGGGCTGGAAAAGAGTGCGTCGCTGGCGCTGTCGGAGGCGTTCCCACGCGCGCACTACACGCTGACGCAAACGCCGCAGGTGTGGCTCGATGCTAAAGTCAGCGAATCGCAAGGGTGTCTGCTGCTGGAGTGGGATGTAGTGGAAGCCCTGTTTCCTCCCGGCGTTATCGACAGTCTGTTTACCGCATACTGCCATCTGGTCGAAAGCTTGGTACAGGCGGACTGGTGCCAGCCGATTTCGCTGTCTCTCCCCGTCGAACAGCAGCGCCTGCGTGCGCAGATCAACCAAACGGCGATGGATTTCGGTGATACCAGAGCACCTTACCTGCGTATTTTTGCTCAGGCGCAGCGTGCCCCACAAGCGACAGCGCTGGTATGGGGCGATCATGGGGTGATGCACTACGGTGAGATGACGCGTCAGGCGCTGAGCGTGGCAGCGTATCTGGTGCAACAGGGTATACAGCCAGGTGACAAGGTGGCAATCACCCACTGCAAGGGGGCGGCGCAGATCGTCGGGGTGTTAGGGGTGCTGGCGGCGGGAGGCTGCTATGTCCCTTGCAGTATCGCGTTGCCGCTGGCACGTCGCGAGCAGATTTACCAGGCGGCACAGGTGCGCTGGGTTCTGACTGACGATATGAGCCTGACACACCTTGATTGGCCTGCCGCATTTCCCGTCGTGGCGCTCAGCACCGCGCTGGCCTGTGCCCCGTTGCAAGCACCTATTATCCAGCCCAGTTATGCACCAATCTACGTTATTTTTACCTCCGGTAGCACCGGCTCACCGAAAGGGGTGGTGGTGAGCCATGGTGCAGTTGCCAATACTATTGATGCTGTGGCCCGGCGTTTTGATCTCAGCATTAGCGATCGTTCCATTACGCTTTCTGCACTGGATTTTGATCTGTCGGCTTTTGATATTTTTGCCTTCCTCAGCATCGGTGCTTCTCTGGCAGTGGTCGAAGAGCCCCAGTGGCGCGATGCGGCCGCTTGGGTGGCGCTAATGGCACGTTGGCAGGTTAGCGTGGTCAGTGCCGTGCCTGCGCAAGTGGAAATGTTGACCATTGCGGCCCATGACCGTGGGTTGCCGCAGTCGCTGCGGCTGGTGATGGTGGG
>NZ_JAGFPF010000490.1:0-1322 GCF_025962695.1 Candidatus Symbiopectobacterium sp. NZEC135
AAATTTATGGCTGCATTAAGTGTGTCACCTTTGGATGATATTCCTGAATATATTATTTCTCCAATAGGCAGGCCTTGGATAACTGAATAGTCTGAACCAAGGTATATCTGTTGTTTAGAGTTATCATTATTAGCAAGTCTTTTTACGATGACTCTTTCCGCACCCATGTTTGACAAAACACTGCATATCTTTTCAAAATTAACTGAGCCTTTGTTCATTTTGACTTCCCCATCAGTCAGCGTCATCCATCACAGAAAAATCTTAGATACAGGGTAACCCGATTGATGAGAAAATTGAATGAGATTTAGTATGAGGGAGGTCTGAGGATGGAAGGCAACATGGTTGTTAATATTTTAGTGATCATTTATTAAAGTCAATGTAATCATATTGTTATATCTTGTTTATGCCTTTTGTATTGATCTCTGCACTTACATCACTTGCGCAGAGCCATTCTTCTATTCGCTCTGATACTTCTGTTTGAGATGCTTTTGAGCGGCCTTTAAGAGCACATTCCCATATCAGTAACACTTTCCATCCTGTTGCTATCAATTTATGTATAACCAGACGATCTCTATGAACATTATCACCAATTTTTTTCAACCAGAATTCAGTTCTTGTCTTTGGGATCTTGAAAAGGTCACACTGATGCCCATGCCAAAAGCATCCATGCACAAAGATAACAGCCCGGTATTGTTCTATAACAAAATCCGGCCGGCCAGGAAGTTCTTTTACCTGAGGGCTATAATCCACTTCCAGTTCATCAAGAATTCTGGAAATTTTTTTTTCTATGGCTGTGTCACAGTTGCGTATTGCCTGCATATTTTTTCTGCGAGTCAATTTGTCGTGGACATCAGCCATAGTGGTTTATGCCGCCTGATTATTTTTCTTCTGTAATTGTACTGCCTTCAATATAAAAGGTTTCAATAATTGTGCTGTAGCGGAAAAAACCGGGACGATAACAGAGTTACCAAATTGCCTGTATGCCTGCGTATCTGATACAGGTATGAAAAAAGTATCCCCTTTGGGGCTCTCAAAACCCATTAATCGGGCGCACTCCTTGGGTGTGAGCCGCCGAGGTCGGTTCCTCTGATTTTCTGGATTGTCAAAGTCGACTTCTCCAAGCTTCATATCCCATCCGCGGTCAATCAGTATCTCTGAGCCATCCTTATGGTAACGTGCTGATAAGGTACGCGCTACACTTTCACTGTTTGAAGGGGATACTAAGCCAAACCCAAATCCATTGCCTTTAGCTTGGTGTTTTTTTGCATAGTTGTATAAATACTTCCATAACTTTGGTGTAAGAATATATTTATCATCGACAC
>NZ_JAGFPF010000491.1:0-1321 GCF_025962695.1 Candidatus Symbiopectobacterium sp. NZEC135
TGGCGTCAACGAAGCCGTGCTGGATCGCTTTATGGAAAGCTGTGGATTCTTTCCGGTGTCAGGAGGGTGGCTCTACACGCGAAGTTAACCGCTAACAACGGGGAACCTCTCCCCAATACGGCAACGGAGCCATGCCGAACCAATACGCGGGCCGCGATGGCACAACGCACGCGTATTGGCATTGTCCATCAACACCAGAGGCTCATTTCACCCTCTCTAAAAATCGCTTCTTCCATCAAGAAAACCCATTCCCTGAATAGCGGATCGGGTATATTTCCCCTTACCTACCCCACTGGAAAATTATCTGATGCAGATTAGATCTGTGAGTATGGACACGCGTAACCCTATTCCAAAACATAATATGTCCTTTATTAGTACCTACAATAAGAACTTATTAAAGTTTCAGAAAGACATTGAAAACCAGCCGGAAATGGCTGAGGAAACACGGCGAGAAATTAATAAAAAATTACGAACCGCCATAAAAGAAATCACTGAATTTTATGGTAAAAAAATAGAAAATGGGATAAATCCGGCTGCCGTGGCAATGAAAAACCTACAGTTGTTACGCATTAAATATTCGCTTACGGCAATAAAGTGTGGGGACACTGATTGGGAAGCGTTTCAAATATCGGAGTTTTTACATCGTAATATCGATGATTTTATAAAATCCTCCCATTGCACGTTAACGCTGGATGAGCAAACCACGCAGCGGATTGATTCAACGCTCAGAAATACCGTCTGGCTAAGTTGCCTTTATAATTTCTCCCGAGAACTCGTCTACCAAAACATAGACGCGCCACAGAACAGAGAAAATAAACTCTTCTATGGCGTATTCACCCGTTTAAGAACAACCGGCGTGCCCGGTAGTCTGGCCTGTGTTATCGCCAACGCACAGGCGGCGCTGACGTTATGTCGGCTCTCGTTCGGTGAGGAATGCGCACAGCAGGATGCACTGTATTGTGACGTAAAGGAGGTTGTCGAATTTTATGATGACTATCTGCAAGCCCGGCAGTCGGGAGAAGAAGTGAGCTTTCTGATGCAAAATGCCTATTTCAAACGTGAAAAAACCTTGATCCCTGCTGATACCAAACATGATATCGCCGTTAGCTACTATGAACAGGTCACTGAATATCTGTAACATCGCACAGCGCAGGCATAAAAAAACGACCGGCATCTGCCGATCGTTTTTCTTGTGAAGCGCGGATGTTATGCAGCGCTGAACTTATCGTCAGGCCTCAATCGCTGCCCGCAGTTTCTTCATGGGGTTTTTCTCTAACTGACGCACACGTTCTGCGGAAACGCCGTATTGATCGGCCAGTTC
>NZ_JAGFPF010000492.1:0-1321 GCF_025962695.1 Candidatus Symbiopectobacterium sp. NZEC135
CAGCCCGGTAGACAAAATGCCGTTGGTAGAAGTGATTCCCCATGCAGGCACCAGCGCTGAAACCATCGCCACCACGGTAGCTTTTGCCCGCCAGCAAGGGAAAACCGCCATTGTGGTGGCCGATAAAGCCGGGTTTTATGTCAACCGCATTTTGGCTCCCTATATCAACGAGGCAGCTTATTGCCTGTTGGAAGGCGAGCCGGTGGAGACCGTGGATGCCGCGCTGGTACGCTTCGGTTTCCCGGTTGGCCCGTTAACCCTGCTCGACGAAGTGGGCATTGATGTGGCGACCAAGATAGTGCCGATACTGGTGGCGGCATGGGGCGAGCGTTTTCAGGCTCCGGCCACCTTCGAGGCCATTTTGCAGGATGGGCGCAAAGGGCGTAAGAACGGCAAGGGTTTTTACCGCTATGGCACCCCGCGCCGTTTCTGGCGCGCGCCGCGTGAGGTGGACAGTGCCATCTATCCTTTGCTGGGCGTCACGCCAAAAGCGCATCTCGATCATGCGTTGATGGCACAACGCTGCGTGATGATGATGTTAAACGAGGCAGCACGCTGTCTGGATGAAGGCGTGATCCAATGCGCGCGTGACGGTGATATCGGTGCGGTATTTGGTATTGGCTTTCCACCGTTCCTTGGTGGTCCGTTCCACTACATGGATCATCTGGGGATCGATACGGTCGTCAAAACGCTGGAAACGTTTGAGCATCAGTATGGCCCCCGCTTTGCCCCGTGCCAGCGCCTGTTGACCATGCAGGCAAGTGCGGCCCGCTTTCACCCTTAATCCTTTCCCCCTTCCGGCATCAGCCGGAAGGGCGTCAATTGATGGTCACCGCCACGCTCACCGTATCTTTGTAGCTTCCTGCCGGTTTATTTGCCTGACTCGTATTGATGCGTGCCGTATACGGGATGGTCTGCGTCAAACCAGTGCCGGTTCCCGCATAGTTGTTGCTCTCCGTCCAGGCGCTGTTGTCAGCGCGGTAAAGTTGATATTGCAGGTAATAATTGGTACCGGAAACGCTTGCGGTCATCCGACGCCAATTGGCATCGTCAGGGTGCGTGCTGGTTAACGCCACGCTGTAAGCGCCATCTTTGGTGCAACGCACGCCCAGACTGCTGTTGATAGCCGTGAAGGCGGAGGGAAAGGCTGCGCTGCCAAATTCGATATTGTTGGTATTGCTGATCTGGCAATCGTTGGTGACGGTCAGCGTTAGCGTGATGTTAGAGGTCGGTGTGCCGGAATAGTACAGGCAGAGTTCACCAATACCGACATCGCAAACCCGATAGTCCCAGTTAACGGCGATAACATCGGTATACGTGC
>NZ_JAGFPF010000493.1:0-1320 GCF_025962695.1 Candidatus Symbiopectobacterium sp. NZEC135
AGCTCAGAGAAAATAAATAAAAGGAGCCCAAAAAAGATTAGCCGTGATAGAAATCAAACACCAATCTTTCCGGTTCTGATTTTTCAGCCGCAAGGTGGAATACTTTCAACTTATCCAGTTTTTTCTTTAATATGAACTTAACAAGAATAGTGTTATTATCTTTATGCGCAATTGAAATTGACCGTACATTACCATCTACCATCAAGCTGTTTCCTATGCGTAATATGTCATCACTTGCGGTCACGCCTCGTAATTCATAGACTACCTGGTTCAGTGTCCGATCACCAAGTTGTTTAATTGCAATTCGTTCCCGAGATGCCATTGCCATGCGGAAATACTTTTCATGTTGTCCCGCCCGGACCGCAATAATCTCGTTATTATGTTCTTTCGATAACGGTAAAGCGGGCGTAGCGTCTTCATCACCTTGGCCTTTTTTTATCAATACCTCTTGCTTAGCCAGCAATTCGCGTTGCTGTAACTGGAGTTGAGAGCGGGGCTTGATTTTTGATAACGATTCAAGCAAACCATCACTGACATCAACGTTCTTTGCTCGATGCAGCACCGCTTCCGCGCCCTCAAAATCCCGCATTTTCACCAGCACAAACACTAAATTATGTAATAGGTTTTCACCCGTATACCCTCGCGCATATAAGGGTGCCAGATAATCCCTCGCGGTAGGATAATCCTCCTGCATGATGGCCAGCATCGCCAGGTTGTTAATGACCTTATCTTCATCAACAAAATGCGTCCGAGCTTTATCGAACGATGCCTTGGCAGCAAGATAATCGCCCTGCTGCGCCAGCAACACGCCTTGTGTGTTTAACGCTTCCCCGTGTTCAGGATTTTTACTTAAAGCCGCCCTGACGCAACCAAGCGCTTGCGCGATCTGTCCCTGTTCCAGCAAATTCTTGCCTTCAAGCAACAGAATATCTTCATCGGGATTATCGACCAGCAAAGGCGCTAAATAATGCCTTGATGATTCATAATCCATGGCAGAGTGGTAATGATTTGCCAAAATATACCGTGTTTTTGCATCCTCTTTTCGATTTAGTTTTTCACGATATAACTTAATGAGTCCTTGGAAATCATTCATCTTGGTAAGAATAAACTCCTTCTGTTCCTCATCGATAGCATCGTGATCTCCGGCTTTCGTAACACACCCGCCGAGCAACAACCCTGAAAGTAATAATAAAATATTAACTAACTTCCCCATAATGCCATCATCCCTATCAAACCTGGTCCGACAATTATTGCCAACAATGGAAACATAATAAAGCCAATCATCGGCATGGTCATTTTGGCAGATAAGCTTGCCACTTT
>NZ_JAGFPF010000494.1:0-1318 GCF_025962695.1 Candidatus Symbiopectobacterium sp. NZEC135
TTGAAACGGCGGACAAAGTAGTTGTAAACCAGCACGGCGGGCACGGCGGCGGCGATACCGATACCGGTGGCGATGAGCGCGTGCCCAATCGGGCCAGCAACGCTGTCCAGCCCGGCTTCACCGGTAATGCCGATGCGCACCAGCGCTTCCATAATGCCCCACACGGTTCCGAACAACCCGATAAAAGGCGCGGTGCTGCCAATGCTGGCGACAATGGCTAATCCACTCTCCAATACCCGCCGTTCACGCAAAATTTGTTGACGCAGGCTGCGCTCCAATCGTTCGCCCCGGTTAATTTTGCGTGCGAGCTCGCGGCGATGCGTGGAGATATCGTTTCCGCTGATGACATCCAGACCCACCCGTGCGATGCGTGCGAGAGAACCCTGGCTCTGCCGCGCAACCTGACCGCCTTCCAACAGGTCAGGCGATTTCCAGAATTGATAGGAAAAATGCTTGTTTTGCCTGCGAAAACGAGAGAACTGTACCCCCTTGATCAACAGCGCGGCCCAGGTTACCACCGAGAAGAATATCAACACGCTAAGCACCGTGGGGACAACCAGCGAACTGAGCGGGCTGGAAAGCAATTCATTGCCAAACAGCGCCGTCTCGGGCTGAGAAGGCACGGCTGTCTCGGCCGTGGTCGGTGACGTCGACGGGGTGGGCGCCGCTAAAGAGGGGGACTGCGCTGTTGATTGGCTACTGTCGGAGGACACCAGTGCCGGGAGCGTTTTTTCGGTCATGATAACAATACCTTATGCTGACGCTGTTAATGGCTTCATTTGGGAAGCCTGAACGTAATGGTTTGAATCGCGTAACCCTTGATCGCGACATTGCCGCGTTTGGCCGGAATAAAGCGCCATTGCTGCACCGTCTGGACCGCGGCATTATCCAGCAGCGTTGACTGGCTGGACGCCGTGACCTGGACTTCCCCCGCTTTGCCATTTTCCAGGACCAGAATCCGCAGCGTCACGCTGCCCTCCTGGCGGCGGCGAAGTGCCAGCGTAGGATAATCCGGTGCCGGGTTTCCCAGGCTCTGCATGCCAGAAACGGCTGGCGTAACGCTTTCTCCCCCGCTGCTGCCTTGTGGGTTGCCTTTGGCCTGAGTGCTGCCCGTTGCGGTTTCTCCCGGTGTGGTGCTGGGGGCGCTGCTGTTATTGGTGCTGGCAGGCGCTGCCGTCTTGGTCACCGCACGGGGTATTGGCTTGGCTTTGACCACCGGCGTGGGTTTGGCAACGGGCGGTTTACTCACCACTTTCTGCTCGGGTTCCGGCGGAGTAACGGCGTCTTCATCGGCATGAACACGCTCGGACTCCTCGGG
>NZ_JAGFPF010000495.1:0-1317 GCF_025962695.1 Candidatus Symbiopectobacterium sp. NZEC135
CGAACCGGTAATGGCGAGTTGCTGATTGATCGGTTGCAGCGACAAGGCGCTAATTAATGCGCACAGCTCGGCCAGCGATGCACTGTCACCATCGACTTCACTGTAGGACTGCTCAAACACCAGCGATGCGGAGAAGGGCAGTTGTTGCTCAAGCTCCAGTTCGGAAATCAGAAATGCCTGCATGATCATCATGCCCTTGGCGTGCAAATTACCCGCCAGTTCAGCTTTGCGATCGACATCGGTAAATTCGCCATCGCCAGGATGAACAACACAGCTAATGCGTGTGGGTTCACCAAATGCCACCGGATGGCCGGGGTATTCAAGCACCGAAAGCCCGTTGATTTGGCCAACGACTTCGCCCTCGGTTTCGATCACTATCTGTCCCAGCTCAATTTCGTCATGCATACGCTCGGCCAGATAGCCTTCTCGCCAGCGTTGGGCTGCGATCGCATCCGTGATGGTTTGCGCAGTGATATGCGCTTCCTGAGCGTAAATGGCAATGTGCTTGAGCTGATGCGTAAGCCACTGCGGACAAAGCGGCAGGCTGCCCTGATCGCCGCTGTAGCGCACGGCTAATTGCAGCAGTGAAGGCCAGGCATCCGCTGCGAGCAAGGGGAGATGATTGGCGGTGCATAACGCATTAATGTATGCACACCAGCGTGACATATCCTCTTCGTCAATCAGCGGCAACTCGGATTCAAATTCACCGTACACGGCCAAGTCACGCAGGTCGGGTTCAATATCATGCAGATCGCCAAGGCTTTCGCGGTCGCCGACCACCATCAGCCGAATATTCATCGGCATTGACGGAATCGCGAGAGGCAAAGGACGCCTTTCATCCGGTGAAAGCCAATGGTATTGGCCTTCTGCGATAATTTGCTTTAAGCGTAACCACAGTAGCGGTTGTGCTAACAAGGTTCGCGCAGTCAGGATCAACGTCCCGCCATTGATACGGTGTAATAATCCGGGTTGCAGGCTAATGCGTTCCTGAAAATAACGGACACAGCCGAATAACTGTTCTGCTTCGATCCATGCCTTGAACTCGCATGCCTGCTGGGCCGCGAAATTATCGTCAAGTTGCTGCGCCGGTTGAATATCAATCCGATCGTGCTCAATACGATAACGGCTGCCGCGCGGGGCCGCGATCGGTGGGCACAGATGCCTTACCGCTCCGGTAATGAGCGCGAGGTAATCATGGGTCTCTTCTGCCTTCACCAACATATAGGGAGACGGTGAGTGAGGATGGCAAAATACCTTCAGGCTATCTGCCAGCCGGGGCTGAAGCGCAGCAAAATCCAGCGATTCAAGCGTGTCTGC
>NZ_JAGFPF010000496.1:0-1312 GCF_025962695.1 Candidatus Symbiopectobacterium sp. NZEC135
GGCAGGACCATATCCTGAATAAACCGGAGTGGGCGCGCTAAGCATTGTGGTGCAGCGTGTTGACTGCTGTTGTTAACAGTCATCCCATTCCCGTAAACGCCGTATATCCTCTGCGCTGCGATGGCTGATCTCAGCGCGTTTCAAACGAACGCAGTAGAGTCTCAAACCGTCAGAGACATGGGAACGGCACGGCTACAATAATATTTGGAAGAAGTCTATGTCATTACGCTTTAGGTTAGAGCATAAGTACTACTTTGCTTAATGTTGACTTTCTAAATATCGCTGTATATCTCTCGATATACGTGATTGCCGTTCCAATTCTTGATTCTCAAAGAAAAGATTATCACGTTTAAGCGTATTACCACCGCGCCTCATCTCTATTCGTGAAAGAGCGTAACACCGCTCTTGATTGATGTCCGCCCCCCGTTTGTTTATCTCTTCGGTTATGCGAAGTACTGTGTGCCCATGACTGTTGTATGTGCCTAATGCTTTACACAGATCGTCATTGTTGTACGCAGATATCTGCTGGCTGGATAGGCTTGTGGCAGCGCACCCGGATAAAACCAGTGCCATTGCTAAAGTTAATTTCATGAGCACTCCTGGCGATAAGAGCCTTGGGCAAATGCAACAAATGGGATTGATGTGACTAATAGGGTCATGGCGAGTCCTTCTACCGTTGTCTTGTTTATGGCCCAAAATGGTATCTGGACGTCAGTTTTAACAACAGAAACAAAGGGTAAACCAACTGTGTTTAGTTAAAAACGCGTCACTGGTTATGACATTAATGACTTTATCTTAGCAACTTTGAACGAAGTTATCCGCAAACGGGGTCAGTTAAATATACCTGGCAAATAAATCTTGATAAATATCGTTATCTTGGGAAGGGGCATCCTATCGCAGAACCACAATGGGTTCAGGGGCAATGATTAAGGCTGCGATTAAGTTGGGGCGCAATGCATTTGCGTCGAGTTTGAAGAGGAACGATATAGGCAGACGTTGAGAGAATTGATAGGTGGGGTCGCCTAATATACCAGCTTGTATAATTACCCGACTACTGTTGGGAATCATAAGGATTTTTTCATGAGGAATGTGATTACTTCCCTGATAATAACAATCATGGTATCTGGATGCGCTGTCGAGAACTTCGACCCGAATAAAATTCACATCAGTCAGCCTAAGAGCACCATGCCTAATCAGTACGACAGACCAACCCCATCACAGAGAGCGGCTATCATGTCCGGAGAACGGCCTGATTGGGATAAGAAAGACGGGAGTTCGGTGGGTTATGGTGTTGCTCGGTGAACCTCATTTC
>NZ_JAGFPF010000497.1:0-1310 GCF_025962695.1 Candidatus Symbiopectobacterium sp. NZEC135
TTCTTGCCATACCACTTGCGCTTGGTGGTGGTTTTTTCATAGTGGCTGGACTCTTCCATCGCTTGTGCGTAGAGGAACCCGCCCTTAGCCGCTGCATCTAACGCCCCTTTGGCGATAAGTTGCGTCGCCTGAAACAGAATGCTGCCGTTGGAAAGCAGGGTAAGGACACCACCGCTGTTAAGGGTGGCATTTTTCTGCGTCACTGTTTCGCTGTACGCATTTCCCTCTTCGCGGTAGATATGATTACTCACCGCGTTCAGCTCCATTTTTCCACCGGAACTGAGCGTCATATCGTTTCCGGAAGTGAAATCCGTGCCGTTTGCGATGAAATCCCCATTGGCTGCCAGCGTCAGTTTCTTTCCCGCATGCACGCGTGCCGTGATATAGCGATCGTCTTTGTTATTATCATTGGCGCTATCAATCGCTGAATAGCCCGTTGCAAAGAGGCTCAGGTTGTTGCCTGCCAGCAGAGTGGTATTGCCCTGTGCAGATAGATCAGCGGATTGAGCCAGTAAGTCTCTTCCACTGGAAATCAGTAACTGATTACCCGCACTAAGACGACTACTCAGCTCTGCCTGTCGCGATTCAGGGAAAAGGGATTCTGGGATCGTCGCCAGTACTCTGGGGTTAAGATTAATATCCTCCCCTGCCGTCAGGTTAATTGTATTGGTGGCATTAAGCGCTACGCCTGAAATATCAAGGGTTTTCCCCGCATTAAGCGTAATATCACCAGTGGTATTTATTGCATTAAGCTGTTTTAAGGTATCATTGAAATAGGCCTGTTTTTCAGCATCGGTACTGCTTGTGCCAAGGCGTTCTAACCTCAGGAATGCATCATTACTTTTGATGAGCAGGTTATTACCTGCGGTTAATGTAGTATTCTTATTCTTTAGATAAACTACCCCTGTCAGCCCAAGGTTTCTGGCCGCATGAATAGACAGCTCATCGGATGCATTGATTTGACTCAGTTGCCGGATTCCGTTTTCATTAAAGTAATTTACAGCGGCATCAGAATATACATTAATATCACCGGTACGACTTTGTAGACTGACCGTTTCCCCTGCCAGACTACTCTGCTTAGCATCGATACTATCGCCGGAAATTATTGATAGAACATTACCGGCCATCACCTGACTATTATTTAATTGAGCGCTCTCATCAGCAACAAACGTAATGTTTTCGGATGCATTAAAATTGCTCTCGTTGTTTATCAACCTTGCATGAAGAAGGATATTTTTTGCCTTCAAATTTACAGAAGGATTTGAAATTTTCACTTCATCAGTTTTTTCATCAGTATATTTTTTAGTGCC
>NZ_JAGFPF010000498.1:0-1306 GCF_025962695.1 Candidatus Symbiopectobacterium sp. NZEC135
TATCGTTTTATCTCTGGCCGCCAGCTTTCGTTCGTACTCAGCGTTGGACATGCCTGATACCGTGGGCGTGGAATGGGTTCTTTCGCTCAACACACTATCCCCCAATGGCTATGCCGGTGAAGGTGTGATTCACATGCAATCCGTTATATTGCTCACCGTAAGTGGAAAACCCTACGACGCGGTTTTTCACCATGATGTTGGCAATCTGTTGGTCGAGTCCTTCTTGTTCAAATTGGAGGCGACGCAGGATGCAATCACAACCGATAATGACGGGGTCCGCTAGCGTCTCTTTAACCTTGTTGAAGGCCCGTTCTAGCGTTTGGACAGGATCCTCCGCTTTAGCGATAGAAACGATAAGCCCTTCTTCAATAGCGCAGTAACAGGTAAGAGAAAAATCGGCATTCCATTTTTGGATGGCTCGAACGTAGGGATCGTCGCCCAAGGAGAGCACAAGCGGGTTACTGGAAAAGATGGTTGGGGTTAATTCAGATACGGTTAACCCCAAGGCTTCCGCGTAAGCAAGTGCCGCTGGTTCACCGTTTATCTCAAAGATAAGTCGTTTCTCTGGATCGGCCTCAGTAATAACCAATTCGATCTCGCTGTGATTGAAATGCTGAACTTTAAACGTGACGACCGTCGATTTGGTCTCAATGACCGCAAATATAGCTGCGTTAGAGATAAAATGACCATCCCCATCATAGACATGCGCTTTTTCAAAACGTAAGTCATCGCCAGCAGAACCGCCAATAATCGGAATATTACCTATTTGTTGATAAAGGCTTGCGACCAGACGCTCTTCAATCATTGAGAGGCCATCGACCAGCAACAGACTAAAACGGTTAAGTGCGGGTCTATCTTTACTATCATGGTGAATAGCTTCAGCAATTTCAGCGGCTATTTCTGCATAGTTCTCCAAAGGGTGGATCGTAAATGTGTGAGCGCTAAAATTTTTGTTTAAGCCCAACCCCACTAAGCCTGTACGTTGAAACCCTTGTGCACCAATTTGCCCTGAAGTTGTACAACCTATACACGCGCAGGAAAAGGATTTTTTTAGTTCTCTGCCTAAAATGTTTAAATCGTAGCCAGGAGAACAGAAAAAAATGACCGTATTGATATCTTCATGACTAATCTTACTGGCAAAATCGGCAACAGCCTGGACGGGATCTGGTGATGTGCTATTTGCATATTTAAGTTGGAAATTCATGAGAGTACTCCCTCGCTTTTGAGTAGAAATTTTTGCATGAATTTCTGCAATATTCGGTTATCTCTTTGAAAATAGACCAGGACATCAAATAGTAAATAGTCA
>NZ_JAGFPF010000499.1:0-1294 GCF_025962695.1 Candidatus Symbiopectobacterium sp. NZEC135
GCAAAACCTGATGGCAGGTTTTATCCTTTTTATTATTCTGGCCGTGGTCATACTTAATGGATGGGTGGTTTTTAACTCCTATCAACGCACCCTTGAAGCCACCGAAAAGCAGGCGGATAACTTATCTCTTTCGCTTTCACGTCACGCCGAAGACACCTTCTTGCAAGTGGAACTGTTGCTCCAGGATCTCAATGAACGCATTGAACAGGATGGGTTTGGTGGGCAACAACTGCCCCGTCTGCAACAAACGCTGAAAAATCGTAAATCAACGCTGCCGCAACTACACGGCATCTTTATCTATGACGCTTCAGGACACTGGCTGGTAGACGATTACACGCCTAAAAATGCCAATAACTCCGATCGCGAATACTTCAAATATCATCAAAATAATCCCAGTAACAGTTTGTATATTGGTAATGTCATCCGTAGCCGCACCACTGACGATCTGATTATTCCGGTTTCGATGCGTTTGAATAATGGTGATGGCAGTTTTGCAGGCGTGCTGCTCGCCACCATCTCTATCAATTATTTCAAACTCTATTACGGCTATTACTCGATGGGCGAGACTGACGTATTAGCCATTTTGCTGTCGGACGGGCATATCCTGTATGGGCGTCCTTTTGATGATTCACAAATTAATCGCGATGTATCCGCAAGCCCGCTGTTTGTGGAGCATCTGAAAACATCCGCCAGCGGTACGGCCACCTTCTATTCCGCCGTTGACCACGTTGAGCGCATCTATGGCTATACCCGGCTGAAACGCTACCCGATTGTGATTGCGGCGGGTTATAACAAAACCCAGGTGCTCTCCAACTGGAAAGTCGACTCCACCATTTATACCGCTATCGCCCTTACCTTGCTGCTGATCATGAGCAGCATGGGCGCGATCGTGCTTAAGCAGATCAACATCAATGAGAAGAACCAGATCGACCTGACTAAAGTGCGCGACCAGCTCACCGCGATGAATCACACGCTGGAAACGCTGGCGCTGTTGGATGGCCTCACCGGCCTGGCAAACCGACGGCAGTTTGATATTTTCCTGCGAGAGACCATCGCGCAGTCGGCCCTTTCCGGAAAACGAATAGCGCTTATCATGCTCGATGTCGATATGTTCAAGAAATATAACGACCATTACGGCCATGTCGAGGGTGACAAGTGTCTGCAAACCGTGAGCCATGCGTTAAGCAGTATGCCGCGCCGCAAGGAGGATTTGATTGCACGCTACGGCGGCGAAGAGTTTGTCATCATTCTGATGGATGTGACGGAAGAAGGCGCCGTGGCCTTCGCGGAGCGG
>NZ_JAGFPF010000049.1:0-29822 GCF_025962695.1 Candidatus Symbiopectobacterium sp. NZEC135
TGGTGCCGAAGGCCGGACTCGAACCGGCACGTCTTTCAACGGTTGATTTTGAATCAACTGCGTCTACCGATTTCGCCACTTCGGCACTGAAGTAGTATGCGGAAAACGAGGTGCATTATACCGTTTGAGATTGATGACACAACACTATTCCGCACTCTGGCGCGTTGAATGCTGAAAAAAACAGCGCCAGCACACTTTTTTGCGCATTTTACCGGCACGGGGTGACGTGCCGGATGCACTCAGCGCCGTTTTAACAGCAACAGCAGGCTGATAACCATAAACAGCAGGCTCGGCACCAGCGCACCCAGCACCGGTGGTAGGCCATACACCAGGCTGAGCTGACCAAATACCTTGTCCAACACGTAGAACAGGAAGCCAAAGCTGATACCAGTGACGATACGCACGCCCGCAGGCACATTGCGTAATGGCCCAAAGATAAAGGAGAGCGCCATCAGCATCATCACTGCCACCGAAAGCGGGGCAAACGTTTTGTTCCACATGTTGAGCTTGTAACGGCCCGCTTCCTGCCCGCTCTGTTTCAGGTAGTTGATGTAGTCGTACAGGCCGCGAATCGAGAGCGCGTCCGGGTCCAACGCCACCACACCGAGTTTGTCCGGCGTCAGGGTGGTTTTCCACTCTCCGCTGATGGTCTGGCTGCCCGAAATCTGTTTGCCATCGCGCAGGTTAGATTCATCAACCTGAGAGAGTTGCCACAGCTTGGCATTATCATCAAATTCCGCAGAGGCAGCGTAACGCACGGAGAGCAGTTTCTGTTCCGGGTCGAACTGGTAGATATTCACGCCCGCCAGCTCTTTATCACCCACCACGCGCTCAATATAGATAAAGTCGTTGCCGTCTTTCGCCCACAGCCCGTTCTGGGTTGAGAGCATCGAGCCGCCGTACATCATCTGCGAGCGGTAGTTGCGCGCCATCTGTTCGCCGGCAGGTGAAATCCATTCGCCAATCGCCATGGTAAGCAACACCAACGGGATAGCGGTTTTCATCACCGCACCAGCGATCTGTAAGCGGGTAAAACCTGAGGCCTGCATCACCACCAGTTCACTGCGTGTCGCCAGCGTCCCCAGCCCCAGCAGCGCACCGAGCAGCGCCGCCATCGGGAAAAAGATTTCGATATCCTTTGGCACGCTCAGCAGGGTGTAGAAGCCCGCGCCCAACGCGGTATAGTCGCCGCGCCCTACTTTGCGCAACTGATCGACAAATTTGATGATGCCCGAGAGAGACACCAGCATGAACAACGTCATCATGATGGTGTTAAAGATAGTTTTGCCGATATAGCGATCCAGTACGCCAAACATCAGGCTGCTCCTTGTACTTTCACCCGCGCGCGCAACCGACGCAG
Source organism: Candidatus Symbiopectobacterium sp. NZEC135 (assembly GCF_025962695.1). Classification (NCBI taxonomy): domain Bacteria; kingdom Pseudomonadati; phylum Pseudomonadota; class Gammaproteobacteria; order Enterobacterales; family Enterobacteriaceae; genus Symbiopectobacterium; species Candidatus Symbiopectobacterium sp. NZEC135. The sequence continues at coordinate 1,361 of NZ_JAGFPF010000049.1, forward strand.
AGGCACGCTGTCCCAGACATTGAGCAGCAGCGCAATCCCGATATAGGCCAGATTGGTCAGCCAGATCCACACCATCGGGTCAATTCTTCCCTTGCTGGCATTGGAACGCAGCGAGCTTTGTAATAGGAAGAAAATCAGATAAAGCAGCATGGCGGGCAGCATGCTCAGCACGCGCCCTTGGCGTGGGTTTACCGCACTGAGCGGCACCACAATAATCGCCATGATCAGCACCGACAGCACCAGCGTAATACGCCAATGAAACTCAGCACGCGCGGCGTTTTCATCCGACTGCCACAGTTGGCGCATCGTCATCTGTTCTACGCCGGTGTTCTGAAGCGACACGTTCTGGTGCCCGATAACCGCCTGATAGTTGGTGAAATCCGTGATGCGGAAATCCCTCAACATCGCCGTCCCTTCGTAGCGAGAGCCTTTATTGAGCGTCACCACCTGTGCACCGCTTTGGTCAACGTCCACTCGGCCACGGTCGGCAATCACCACCGAAGGACGCGCATTGCCACTCGGGCGCAACTGCGCCAGAAACACATGCTCAAACTCCTGCCCTTTGACATCGCCAACAAACAGCACGGCATTACCACCCTGCGCCGATTGAAACTGCCCTTCCACCAGCGCCGCAACGCTCGGGTTGGCCTTGGCTTCTGCCATCACCACATCCTGATGGCGCGAAGACCACGGGCTGACCCACAGGGCATTGATCATCGCCACCGCGCCGGTCATCACCGCCAGAATAAAGGCCGCCTTGAGCAGCACCGTTTTACCCAGTCCACAGGCGTACATTACGGTGATTTCGCTCTCGGTATACATGCGGCTGAACGTCATCAGCAGCCCTAAAAACAGGCTCAAGGGCAGAATGAGCTGCGCCATTTCAGGCACACCCAGTCCCAGCAGGGAGAGCACTAAGTTTGTCGGGATTTCACCATCAACCGCCGCACCCAATATCCGCACTAACTTCTGACAAAAGAAGATCAGTAACAGAATAAACAGGATGGCCAGTTGGCTCTTAAAAGTTTCCCGTACCAGATATCGAATGATGATCACGCTTAATTAAACCTGTGAAAACTTGTCTTTTTGCAGGAAAGTCGATAATTTCATCGCTAACTCGCCATTTATACGCATTTGTGGCAACCTTTGTCGCTATGATGCATTACAGCATACCGCGCGCCCGGCGTTGTATCAGAACCTGCTTATCATCACCGAAACAGATTCGCCGCGCCGTTAAGATTAACACAGGTTGGGTAAGTGTAACGGCGGGAAAGTATTACGGAGTGTCACATTCTAGCCATTGACCCCGTCTTTGTCTTTAAGATTCAGGAGAGTACATGGAGTTCAGTGTAAAAAGCGGTAGCCCGGAAAAACAACGCAGTGCCTGCATTGTCGTCGGCGTGTTTGAGCCTCGCCGCCTGTCCCCTATTGCCGAACAATTGGACAAAATCAGCGACGGTTATATCAGCGCACTCCTGCGCCGCGGCGAGTTGGAAGGCAAAGTAGGACAATCCCTGCTGTTGCACTACGTGCCGAACATTCTGTCAGAACGTATTCTGCTGATTGGCTGCGGGAAAGAGCGCGAGCTGGATGAGCGTCAATATAAGCAAATCATCCAGAAAACCATCAATGCGTTGAATGATACCGGCTCAATGGAAGCCGTTTGCTTCCTGACCGAGCTGCATGTCAAAGGGCGTAACACCTACTGGAAAGTACGTCAGGCGGTAGAGACAGCCAAAGAGACGCTCTACACCTTCGATCAGTTGAAAAGCAATAAGGTCGAACTGCGTCGCCCACTGCGCAAACTGGTGTTCAATGTGCCAACGCGCCGTGAACTCACCAGCGGCGAGCGCGCCATTCAGCACGGACTCGCCATTGCCGCAGGCATCAAAGCTGCGAAAGATCTCGGCAACATGCCGCCGAATATCTGCAATGCGGGCTATCTGGCCTCGCAGGCACGTCAACTGGCGGATACCTACAGCCCGAACATCGTGACGCGCGTGATTGGCGAACAGCAGATGAAAGAGCTGGGCATGAACGCCTATCTGGCCGTTGGGCAAGGCTCGCAAAATGAATCGCTGATGTCGGTGATTGAGTACAAAGGCGACCCGAATCCAGAAAATCGTCCTATCGTGCTGGTTGGCAAAGGCCTGACCTTTGACTCCGGCGGTATCTCGATCAAGCCTGCCGACAGCATGGATGAAATGAAATACGACATGTGCGGCGCCGCGACGGTATACGGCGTAATGCGCATGGCCGCTGAGCTGGCGCTGCCGCTGAATATTGTCGGGGTGTTGGCTGGTTGTGAAAACATGGTTGATGGACGCGCCTATCGCCCGGGCGATGTGTTAACCACCATGTCGGGTCAGACGGTTGAAGTGCTGAATACCGATGCCGAAGGCCGCTTGGTGCTGTGTGATGCGCTGACCTATGTAGAACGCTACGAGCCGGAACTGGTGATTGATATCGCCACCCTGACCGGTGCCTGCGTGATCGCGCTCGGTCATCACCTCACCGGGTTGATGTCAAACCATAACCCACTGGCGCACGAGTTGCTCGGAGCATCAGAGCAATCGGGCGATCGCGCCTGGCGCTTGCCGTTGGGCGATGAGTTTCAGGAGCAGTTGGAGTCGAACTTCGCTGATATGGCGAACATCGGCGGTCGTCCGGGCGGTGCCATTACTGCCGCATGCTTCCTGTCGCGCTTTACCCGCAAATATAACTGGGCGCACCTGGATATCGCGGGCACAGCTTGGCGTTCCGGTAAGGCCAAAGGGGCAACGGGCCGCCCGGTGGCCATGCTGTCGCAGTTCCTGCTTAATCGCGCCGGGTTAAATGACGTAGAATAAACTATGCCTGCTAACGTGCCCATGGCCATTAGCATTGATAGTCATCACCGTGGGCCGGGCTATCCCGGCCCTTATCGTCAGGCATTTCGGCCCTGATCAATAGTGTAAACAATGAAAAACGCAACGTTCTACCTTCTCGAACACAGTGACGATGTCGATGGGCTTAGCGCCTGTGAGGCGCTGGCCTGCGAGCTGGCAGCGGAACGTTGGCGCAGCGGGCAGCGTGTGCTGATCGCCTGTGAAGATGAGCAGCAAGCGTTGCGACTGGACGATGCGCTGTGGCAGCGCGACGCCAGCGCCTTTGTGCCGCATAATCTCGCGGGTGAAGGCCCGAGACAGGGTGCTCCCGTCGAGCTGGCCTGGCCTCAACGCCGCGGCAGCACCTCGCGCGATGTGCTGATAAGCCTCCTGCCGCAGTTCGCAGATTTTGCCACCGCTTTCCATGAAGTGATAGACTTTGTCCCTCATGAAGAATCCCTGAAACCGTTGGCGCGCGATCGCTACAAAGCGTATCGCAGCGTCGGCTTTCAATTGACTACGGCGACGCCGCCAACGCACTGAATAGTAGACATAATGGATACCAAATATAACCCGAAAGATATCGAACAGCCGCTCTATGAGCGCTGGGAACAGCAAGGCTACTTCAAGCCAAACGGTGACACGAGCCAGGAAAGCTTCAGCATCATGATCCCGCCGCCGAACGTCACCGGCAGCTTGCATATGGGCCATGCGTTCCAGCAAACCATTATGGATACCCTGATTCGCTATCAGCGTATGCAAGGGAAAAACACGCTGTGGCAGGCAGGTACTGACCATGCGGGTATTGCCACCCAGATGGTGGTTGAGCGTAAAATCGCCGCCGAAGAGGGCAAAACGCGCCACGATTATGGCCGCGACGCCTTTATCGAAAAAATCTGGCAGTGGAAAGCAGAATCCGGCGGCACCATCACCCGTCAGATGCGTCGTCTGGGCAACTCGGTAGACTGGGAGCGCGAGCGCTTCACCATGGATGAAGGCCTGTCCAACGCGGTGAAAGAGGTGTTCGTTCGCTTGTATAAAGAAGACCTTATCTACCGTGGCAAGCGCCTGGTGAACTGGGACCCGAAACTGCGCACCGCCATCTCCGACCTGGAAGTGGAAAACCGCGAGAGCAAGGGCTCGATGTGGCACCTGCGCTACCCGCTGGCCGACGGCGCAAAAACCGCTGATGGCAAAGACTATCTGGTAGTCGCCACCACCCGCCCGGAAACGGTGCTGGGCGATACCGGTGTTGCGGTCAACCCGGAAGATCCGCGCTACAAAGATCTGATCGGCAAGTTCCTGATCCTGCCGCTGGTGGATCGTCGCATTCCCATCGTCGCCGATGAACACGCCGACATGGAAAAAGGCACCGGCTGCGTGAAGATCACCCCGGCGCACGATTTTAACGACTACGAAGTCGGTAAACGTCACCAGTTGCCGATGATCAATATCCTGACATTCGATGGCGACATCCGTCAGGAAGCTGAAGTGTTTGATACCAACGGCGAAGCCAGCACGGTATACAGCAACGACATTCCTGAATTCCTACGCGGCGTCGAACGTTTTGCCGCGCGTAAAGCGGTAGTTGCCAAGTTCGATGAGCTGGGCGTGCTCGATGAGATCAAACCGCACGATCTGACTGTACCCTACGGCGATCGCGGCGGCGTGGTCATCGAACCGATGCTGACCGACCAGTGGTATGTGCGCGCTGGCGTACTGGCGAAACCGGCGGTGGAAGCGGTGGAAGATGGCCGTATCCAGTTTGTGCCGAAGCAGTACGAGAACATGTATTTTAGCTGGATGCGTGACATTCAGGACTGGTGCATCTCACGCCAATTATGGTGGGGTCACCGTATTCCTGCATGGTACGACAACAGCGGCAAGGTTTACGTTGGTCGTGATGAAGCGGAAGTGCGCCGCGACTATCAGCTCGCCGACACGGTTGAACTGCGCCAGGATGAAGACGTGCTGGACACCTGGTTCTCTTCCGGGCTGTGGACCTTCTCCACCCTCGGCTGGCCGGAACAGACGCCAGAGCTGAAAGCGTTCCATCCGAGCAGCGTAATGGTGAGCGGCTTCGACATCATCTTCTTCTGGATTGCGCGCATGATCATGCTGACCATGCACTTCGTGAAAGATGATGAAGGCAAGCCGCAGGTGCCATTCCATACGGTCTACATGACTGGGCTTATCCGCGATGACGAAGGGCAGAAAATGTCCAAGTCCAAAGGGAACGTGATCGATCCGCTGGACATGGTGGACGGTATCTCTTTGCCCGAACTACTGGAAAAACGCACCGGCAACATGATGCAGCCGCAGTTGGCGGAAAAAATCCGCAAGCGCACCGAGAAACAGTTCCCGAACGGCATCGAACCGCACGGTACGGATGCCCTGCGCTTCACGCTGGCGGCGCTGGCATCGACCGGTCGTGATATCAACTGGGACATGAAGCGTCTGGAAGGTTACCGCAACTTCTGTAACAAGCTGTGGAACGCCAGCCGTTTTGTGCTGATGAACACCGAAGGGCAAGACTGCGGTTTTAACGGCGGCGAGAAAGTGCTGTCGCTGGCCGATCGCTGGATTCTGGCCGAATTCAACCGCACGGTGAAAGCCTTCCGCGACGCGCTGGACGGTTACCGCTTCGATATTGCTGCCGGCATCCTGTATGAGTTCACCTGGAACCAGTTCTGCGACTGGTATCTGGAGCTGGCTAAACCGGTGATGAACGGCGGCAGCGAGGCGGAACTGCGTGGCACGCGCCACACGCTGGTTACCGTGTTGGAAGCGCTACTGCGTCTGGCGCACCCGATCATTCCGTTCATTACCGAAACCATTTGGCAGCAGGTCAAAGTACTGAAAGGCGTTACCGGCGATACCATCATGCTGCAACCGTTCCCGACCTACGATGCCGCCGCAGAAGATGCACAGGCGCTGGCCGATCTGGAATGGATCAAGCAAGCGATCACCGCGGTGCGTAATATTCGTGCCGAGATGAACATCGCGCCGGGTAAACCGCTCGATGTGCTGTTGCGTGATGCAACGCCGGAAACGCAACGTCGCGTGGAAGCGAACCGCAGCTTTATCCAAACCCTGGCACGTCTGGCAAGCGTTCAACTGCTGCCTGCTGGCGAAAAAGGCCCGGTAGCGGTCACTTCACTGCTGGAAGGCGCGGAATTGCTGATCCCGATGCTGGATCTGGTCGACAAAGACGCAGAACTGGAGCGTTTGGCGAAAGAAGTTGCCAAGGTTGAAGCGGAAATCGGCCGCATCGACAGCAAGCTCTCCAATGAAGGCTTTGTGGCGCGCGCACCGGAAGCGGTTATTGCCAAAGAGCGTGAAAAACGTGACGGCTATGCGGTAGCGAAGGCCAAACTGTTGGAACAGCAGGCCACCATTGCCGCGCTGTAATCGATAATTATCTGGTGCCAATAAAAAGCCCGGACTGCTAAGTCCGGGCTTTTTTTATGAAATGAACTACTTTTCTTGTGCCTTGATGGCATCAAGACGCTGTTGCATGTCGGGATGGGTACTGAGCCAATCCGGCATAACGCGCCCCATGTGATGCTCTTTTTCCGAGGCCGCCATCAATTGCTGGTAGATGTCCTGCATCGCCTGAAGCGAACGCCCCTGCCGCTGCATTTCCGCTATCGCCCACGCATCCGCCTCACGTTCCATGTCACGGGAGAATTGCAGTTCATTCACGAAGGCGGCGGACTGTAGCAGCGTATCCCCCACGCCGCTGACATCACCGGTGATCCACATAAACGTCAATGACACCAATGAGGAACGCACCAGCATGCGCATCGGGTGGCGGTAGGCGTGGTGACCCATTTCATGCAGCATCACAGCAACCAGCCCATCATCGTGGCGCGACAGCTTAACCAACTCATCGCTGACGATCAGCGTGCCATCTGCCAGCATAAACGCATTTGGGCCAATGCTCGGCGCACTCATCAGGCGCAGGCGCAACGGGGTGCGCTCTTGACGCATTGCCGGCGGTTGCGCTTGCTCAAACAGCCGTTGTAGCGCCTGCTGGCGCGCTTCAGGCAGGGTTGAAGGCGTTAGCTCGGTGCGCTCCAGCAAAGCAAGCGTATGCGCTCCTAGTTGCTGCTCCACGGCGGTGGGAATATGCAACGCAACGGTGGTACTCAGCCAGGGGAGCACCACATACACATAGCTCAGCGCCACCAGCACCGTCGCCAACAGGGCAAACAGCGCACCCCGTTTGTACTTCTCTAGCCGGTACACCAGGCCGGGAGATTTATGCTGTGCCACCCAGGCACGAAACACCGCATCATCAACAGGGCGAAAGCGCCCGCCATCCGGGAAGGTCAACGTTAACGGTATCGACCCTAACGCCTGCGAGACCTCTACATGCTCCAGCATAAACGCCTGTGAACCCGCGTCGGGGCGCGCCAGCACCAAAGAGGCGTCCAGCTCGCCAAGCGTTAAGCGTGCCGCCTCCTGTGCGGCACGCCCCGGATACTGATAGTATCCCTCAATAATCATCAGGCCGCCTTAGATGCCCACGTTAAGATCCAGCGCGCTGATGGCCTCTTCCGCCACCGCCGAACGCGCGGTATCACTGTGCGCCTGCACGTTCAGCAGAGAAAGATCACCGCTCACTTGCGTGGCACTCCGCCACCGCCGAACGCGCGGTATCACTGTGCGCCTGCACGTTCAGCAGAGAAAGATCACCGCTCACTTGCGTGGCACTCGCCATAAAGCGCGCATAGCGCACCTGTGCTACCGGTACTGCCAGCCCAAAAGAAAATAGCGTAATTAACGTATTGGTGAATAACAGCATCAGGTAAGCACCCAATTTCATCGTGGAGTGTACCTGTACATTGTCACTGAGCGTGGTATTGCCAAAAATATAGTTGCGTTCCGCCACCACGATATAGCATTTGGCAACCAAACCGCCAATAATCAACGACACATACGCCGCAATCAGTTTGAAGATGCCTTCATAGGGCGACGTGTAGTCCACGCGATGGGTGATATGCCCACCCGTTTGTACATATTCCATGGCGGAAAGCAGTACAGCCCCTGAAAACCACAGCGTCCATATCAGAAAAGGAAGAAAAGCCAACAGGCTGCAAAAAGCAATTTTAATAAATGCCGCTTTACTGATTGCGGCATTAAATGCGGCGGTGCCAAACCGCAGGTTATTCACATAAAGATCGGCAATCATATATTTCATCACCCCGCCCAACGCAATCAACGCGGGGATGTAAAGCAGTGCAGCCACAATTAGCGGTATCGGATTGCTGATAAAAGAAGAAAAACTGCCGACAGTGGTCATTAACAGCACCAGTACCGCGACCATTAAGAGTGGAACCGCCAAAAACGTCCAATAGCCACTTTTCACGCTGCCCAAATAGTTAAAACACACGCCACGATAGCTGGTCATAATGGCGTTATAGCGCCAGTTACGAATAATCAGCATCGGCAGCAGCGCGGTAAACACCAGCAATACCGCCAATCCCACCAAAGGTGTAAACAGCAGCAAAATATACAGCAGTGCCAGCGCGCCAATCACGATAATGCGCCCTTTCAGGATCTGGATAGGCTCGGCGTGATAATCAAAACGATCGCCATTAATCTCGGTATTGCCATAAAAATAACGACGGGTGCGCACCGTTGCCCAGGCAGAATAAATACCCAAGGTGATCGTGGTTAATAGCGCATTGACCAGCCAGATTAAAAAATACTCTCCCGATTTCCCATGAAAAACCACGGTATGTTTGCCGTTCCCTTGCGAGATATTGTCACTCATAACACTTTCATCCTAAAAGAAGTGGAACAATCCAAAAACTTAAAATAAGTCAAATTTATTGATGCGATATAATAAAAACACCTGATTTGAACACGCAGAATAGAAAAAATAAACTTTTTTTTACATTTGATAAATGCATCTATATAAAGATGAATGATGCACTGCGATAAATCTGATAATTTTGGAAAAGAGGAAATATTATCGCACCGAAAAATACATGCGCCGGATAGGGTTATTTCGTTAGCAGGGTAAATATTGTATATTGATTAAAAACAGGCTCCGTCGATACAGAGCCTGTGTGATTTACCGATTAACGCACGCCCACCAGTGCCACAGGCGATACCGCAGGGAACAACCCATTCTCGGACACATGCCCATCATCCAGTTGAAAACTGGCGATAGCGTGCTGCAAATGAGAAACCTGCTCTTGTAACGACCCTGCCGCGGTTGCCACTTCAGCCACCAGCCCGGCGTTCTGCTGCGTCACGCCATCCATCTGATTAATGGCGATATTGATTTGCGAAATCCCTCGGCTCTGCTCACCGGATGCCATCATGATTTCATCCATGATGTCCGCCACTTTCCTGACGTCATCCAGCACTTCATTCATGGTTTTCCCCGCCACTTCCACCAGGCCAGCGCCTTGCTGAATGCTGGTCAGCGAGTTATCAATCATTGAGCCAATTTCTTTGGCTGCCGTGGCGCTGCGCTGCGCCAGCGTGCGCACTTCGGTAGCCACCACCGCGAACCCTTTGCCCTGCTCTCCGGCACGTGCAGCTTCCACGGCGGCATTGAGCGCAAGCAGGTTGGTTTGGAATGCAATGCCGTCGATAACCCCAACAATATCGGAGATCTTGGCAGAACTGCGCTGAATGGTACGCATAGTATCCACCACTTCAGAGACCACACCGCCGCCACGCGCCGCCGAGGCCGAGGCCTGTTGCGCCAAATCGTTAGCCTTGCGGGTGTTATCTTCGTTGTTGCTGACCGTGGAGAGGATCTGTTCCATGCTTGACGCCGTTTCATCCAGCGATGCGGCCTGCTGCTCTGTACGGCTGGAGAGATCGATATTTCCGGACGCAATTTCGCCCACGCCAATCCCGATTGCGTCAGTGCCGTTACGCACAACCCGCACCATATTTTCCAACCCGTCACGCATACGCTGCGCAGCACCAAACAGCTGGGCTATTTCATTTTTACCCTGCATGTGAAAACGAGCACGCAGATCGCCTTGTGCAATGCGATCGAACACGCCAATCGCCTGATTCAATGGCTTGACGACCAGATGCGTCATCACCAGCCAGGAGAGCAGCGCCAATACCAGCGCCAGCGCAATCGCCACCGTCAGCATAATCTCCATGCGATTAATGCTGTCGTTGGAAGCGGCGTAGGCATCGTCGATATTCTGCCGTTTGAACTGCACCAGTTTCTTGGACGCAGCATCAAAATCAGCATAGAGCACCGTGGATTTCCCCGCGCGCTGGCGATATTCATCCAGATTTCCGGCTTCCAGCGCAGCAAGCGCCGGGGTGATAAAGGTGGTCATCAAGGTTTCACGCTTGCTGGCCATCTCGGCGGAAATCGCTTTCTCTTGTTCCGCCTGCGGATAGGTCAAATACTCCCGCCATTTTTCACTGGCACCGTCGATTTTCCCTTTGGCGCGTTTCAATGCCACGGTTGCTGCGTCCTGAGAGCCGTTGCTCATCAGCGATTCATACAAGCGCAGATCGAGACGCGCGCGCAGCAGTAATTCCGAACTTTCGTTCAAAGCAACCAGGCCGGGCAGCACTTCTTTATCCACTCTGGCGAAGGAGTGATTCCCTGATTGGGCAGCAAACAGCCCCAGCATTCCGACAAACAGCAGCAGCGCTGTCAACGATAAGACCATGATGCTGAGCGTCGTGCGGATCTTTATCTTACGAAACATACATCGTCCCTAGTGATGGATCATCAAGAGCAAGCCGGGCAGGCACTTGATCGTGAATGCGCCAGCCCGGAAGAAAAACCGCCGTTATTGATGGGAGGGGGCTTTCGCCAGGAATTCACCCAACGCAGTGCGATAGAAGCGGGCGGACATCATGGTTCCGTGGCCACTGGTTTCCGCACTTGCTGGAATCAAGAACAGCGATGCCTGTTTGACCTGCTTCAGCGCCGGTTCCAGCGAGCCTATTTCCACCGGATTACGCTCATCATCCGCAGAGTTGATGACCAGCATCGGGGCCTTGATGCGTTCCAAACCCGGCATCGCGTTGTAATCCGCAGAGGAGTTCCAGATATAGATAAAGTCATTAGCATCACTGGTCACTGGGGCCGCCAGTCGAGCATCCACCAGCTTATCCGCCTGCTCACGCGTCGGTGCTTTACTTTGGTAAGCGAGCGTGCCGCCCGTTGTGGCGATGCTGAACATGATATTGGCAGTCTGCAATGCCGGTGGCTGAGTCTGATAATCGCCGTTTTTCCAGGCTGGATCGCGTTTGATGGATTCAATCAGCATGCGGCGCAGCATCCAGTTACGCCCTGAAAGCGCATTGGGTTGTGAGGCCATCGGCACCAACGCATCCATCATGTCCGGGTACTTTTGCCCCCATAGCCATGTATGCATACCGCCCATGGAGTAGCCCATAACCAGACGCAAATGTTTGATACCCAATGCTTCCGTCACCAGCCGATACTGTGCCAGCACCATATCATCGTAGTTATATTGCGGGAATTGCGTGCGCAAACCGTCGGAGGGTTTGGAAGATTTTCCCGATCCGATACTTTCGGGAATGATAATAAAGTGTTTCGTCACATCCAGCGGTTGGCCTGGCCCAAACAGCTCACCACCAAATCCGTCCGCCAGCAGTGCGCTCACCGGTTGGTTGGTGCCGTGCAGCAGCAGCACCGCAGGCTTACTGCGATCACCCAACGTGTAATAGTGCAGGCGGAGGTCGTTACGCGTTTCACCGGTGTGAAAACGAAACTCAGCAGGCCACCAGTTGCCCTCCTGAGGCTGCAAGGATTGTGCGTGAGCGAGGGGAGATAAAAACAGTAAAAACAGGCTAATCCAGCCAGACAACATGCGATGGGCCATACTACTCGTCATCCATAAGGGTAAATGGATTTCAATAATAATGTGTCCTAGGTCACATCCCAATATGGATTGCAGACTAACCATTAAATAACAATAATATATTGTCATAAGGTAAATTTCTGGCGCATCCTACACAATTGGCTAATAATCATCACGTTATGATTAAACAACGTGCAAAATGACCATATCCGTACAATAACTGTGTCTAATTCATTAGACAAGAAAAAATGAGCGGACAAAAAATCAACATAAGGGATTGGATGGTGGTGAGGCTGCGCGGGGCCAACGCCTGTTAATCCGGTATTGCACAAAAACCCCGTTCAATGCTATTACAGCGTAAGAAAATGTAATTAGCCCCTATCAGTAAGAGTAAGCATCATGACAATCGCCCTTTCCCTTTCTTTGCGGATGCGCCCCATTACCGCACAGGACAACGCTGCCATTGCGGCAGTGATCCGCCGTGTGTCTGCGGAATTTGGCCTGACGGCAGATAAGGGATATACCGTTTCTGACCCCAACCTGGATAACCTGTTTCAGTTGTATAATCAGCCGAATAGCGCTTATTGGGTCATTGAATACGACGGCGAAGTGGTCGGCGGCGGCGGTATCGCGCCCTTGCAGGACGGAGAGGCTGACGTGTGTGAACTGCAAAAGATGTACTTTTTACCGGTATTACGCGGCAAGGGACTCGCGCGCCAACTGGCGCTGCAAGCGCTCGATTTCGCTCGCCAGAAGGGATTCCGGCGCTGTTATCTGGAAACCACCAGCACATTGACACAGGCGATTGTGCTGTATCGCAAACTGGGGTTTGAACACATCCCGCACGCGATGGGCAACACCGGCCATGGTGACTGTGAAGTCACCATGCTCAAGCACCTGTAAAACGGCATGCCGAATATCCCTTCGGCATGCCCGTGATGCCCAGAGGGATTAATGACGTTTGCCGTCATCGTCCTCATCATAAAAATCGTCGTCTTCGCCTTCTTCACCCTCTTCGCCGTCTTCACCATCCGGATCTTCGAAGTAGGTGCCCCACCCGTCGTAATTAACATTGTGGTGGGCAGCCAGCGCCATTAACTGCTCGACCTGCTCATCGATAAGCTCGGCGTTGAGCGCCACTTCACTAATGGCATCGCAGCACATCAGCAGTTTGCCCTCTTCCACTTCCAGCTCTTCCGCATCCGTCACTTCGTAGCCCATTTTAAAGGCATCAACAGCGACCTTTTCCAACGCGTCGAAGTTTTCCGCCGAAAAGTGGTGTTCGATAGTGTACAGCGCATCCGGATCGCTGCCATCATCCAGCAGTTCTTCGATGATCAGGCGCGTTTCTTCCCGTTGTTCGTCCAATAAATCGCGGTTTGCCATGTGTCTGTCCCCCGTTAATCTCTACGTTATTACCGTATTCTCCCACACCCCCGACGCCCTCTCCACCATAAAGTTTGACGCCGCCCCTTGAAATTGAATAATTACACATATAAAGTGAATTTTAATTCAACCAACAGCGTTGAGCCACATGGAGATAACTACAATGAACTCGTTTCACCAGCGTCACTTCTTAAGATTAATGGATTTTTCCCCGGCTGAGATCGGTACACTGTTAACCTTATCTGCCCAACTGAAAGCCGACAAAAAGAACGGCACCGAAAAACGCCACCTGCAAAATAAAAATATCGCACTCATCTTCGAAAAAGATTCGACCCGTACTCGTTGCTCTTTCGAAGTTGCTGCATACGATCAGGGAGCGCGCGTCACGTATCTCGGCCCGAGCGGCAGCCAGATCGGCCATAAAGAGTCGATGAAGGATACCGCCCGCGTACTGGGCAGAATTTATGATGGCATTCAATACCGTGGTTACGGCCAGGCGTTGGTGGAAACGCTGGCGGAGCACGCCGGTGTACCGGTATGGAATGGGCTGACCAACGAGTTCCACCCCACACAGTTGCTGGCGGATTTGCTGACCATGCAAGAGCACCTGCCTGAGCGCGCGTTGCGCGACATGACGCTGGTCTACGCAGGCGATGCGCGTAACAACATGGGTAATACCATGCTGGAAGCCGCTGCCTTGACCGGTTTGGATCTGCGGCTGGTCGCCCCCAAGGGCTGCTGGCCCGATGCCAACCTGGTGGCCGAATGCCGCGCTGCTGCCGAGCTGACAGGTGGAAAAATCACGCTGACGGAAGATATCGCCGCAGGCGTGGCCGGTGCGGATTTCATCTACACCGATGTGTGGGTTTCCATGGGAGAAGCCAAAGAGGTGTGGCAGGAGCGGATTGCGCTGTTAAAACCCTATCAGGTCAATATGGCAATGCTCGCCGCCACCGGTAACCCGCAGGTGAAATTTCTGCACTGCCTGCCCGCGTTCCATGACGATCAAACCACTATCGGCAAGCAGATGGCCGAGCAGTACGGTTTGCACGGCGGCATGGAAGTCACCGATGAGGTGTTTGAATCGGCGCACAGCATTGTGTTCGATCAAGCAGAAAACCGCATGCACACCATTAAAGCGGTGATGGTTGCCACGCTCGGTCAGGAATAAGGGCTCTACTCCGCGCCATGCTCAGCGCCTGGCGACGGAGTCTCGGATAACCAAACGTCCTTGATGTTGGCAAGGCGGTGTCGGCATGGCATCGCCTTGTGACGCCGCCACCAGACGGCCTATCGCATCCTGAATCATGGCAGCAATCGGCACATGCACCGTCGTTAAGGCGGGAGAAAAGTAGCGCCCAATCAGCATGTCATCGAACCCCGCTAACGACATATCCTGCGGCACCCGCATTCCGGCATCGAGAAACACCTTCGCCGCGCCAATCGCCATATCATCGTTGGCCGCCAGCACGCAGGTAACATCCACATTACGCGCCAGCAGCGTTTGGGCGGCGCGATAGCCGCTCTCCGGCGTCCAGTCACCTTCCAAACGTAACGCCTCATCATGTTCAATGCCAGCGGCTTTCAGCGTATCAAGGAAGCCAGCAAGCCGCTGTTCACCAGACGGGGAGCCGGGCAACCCAGCAATAAAAGCGATGCGCGTATGCCCTTGATCGAGCAGATACTGCGTCATCAGCTGACTGCTATGGTAATGCTCGATATAGACCGCGTGATGTTGGTGATGGGGCAGCTTACGGTTAATCACGATGATCGGCGTCTCGTGCTGCTCGATCAACGTTTCCAACGCCTCTGCCGATAAGAATTTGGGGTACACAATAATGGCTTCGCAACGCAGTGCCAGCAACATACCGATGGCATTGCGCTCATCCTGCGCACTGTTTTTACCATCCGCCAGAATCAATTGGCGCTGATGCTTTTCACTGCATGACGCCGCCTGATAGGTCATTTCCGAAAAAAACGGTCCCTGATACAGAGAGTTGGTGATCACCAAGCCAATCGAATTGGTTTTGCGGGTGGCTAACTGGCGGGCCAGCAGGTTTGGACTGAACCCCGTTTCCTCAATGGCGCGAAACACGCGCTGCCGCATATCTTCACGTACCACATTTTTACTGTTGAGCACGCGAGATACCGTCGCTTTGGAAACGCCCGCCTTTTTCGCCACATCCTGTATCGTAACCATTTTTACTCCTTCCTTAGGGCGCGCACAGTCACGGCGAAGCCATCATCAACTGTCGGCGAGGAGGCAGCACAACCCCACTCACCATCATTACGCGATAAGCACAAACCGCTGCACCGCTGAACGGGACGATATTATTATCTGTATAGATGATTATGGATGAACATATGAAGGGGGATCAATTATCCCAATGACGTACCGTGCGCGACACCAAATGTCCTCGGCGTCACGCACGGTAGCAAGATTACAGCACCAGTGAAGCGTCGATCTTCACGACGGCTTTACGCACGCGTGCAGGTTCACCCACAGCACACAGCGGTTTGTGCACTTCGCCCGGGAAGAAGACAACAAAATCACCCGGTTGCATGACAAAGGTTTTTTCCTGCTCACCGGCAGACAAAAATGCGATGTCTTTATCCGCCAACCAGTCTGTGTCAGGCGTACCCGCAGGCAGGTTGCTGAAGGTCATGCCTTCAACGCCATTGAGCACAATCTGGATATCCAGATATTTGGCATGGTATTCAGCGCGACGCTGTTCAAACGCTTCAGTGCTGTCATTGGAAACCAGCACAAATACGTTGTTACCATCGACATCGTGCTTGCCCAGCGGGGTATCGGCCGTAATGTTGGCTTTTACGTACTCGATCGCTTCGCGCAGTTTGGCAGGCAGATAAGGAACCAATTCAAGCTGGTGGATATTCCCGGTGATCATAGTAAGTCCTCTCGTGAAAAGTAAAACGTCGTTTTAGCGAACTTTATACTCCGCCATAGGCATTCTCGCTAGTCTACAGTGGCAAAAGTGCTACCTATCCCCTTTATTTTCATGGGTCGAACGCGTAAGGTTTTCTCTAAGCAACCGATTGCCAACCACTAAAAATGCGATTATTGCGCATAAATTAGCGCTTGAAATAGCAAATCGCGCGCGTATAATGCGCCACAATTTGCCAGGAGGAACCATGTGCGCTTGCATCACCACATGCTGTATTTATCACGCTGCTGACCCCTTTTTTCGTCAGCGCGTCGCCTCTTTTCCGGCAATCACCGATCGTTTAAAAAAAGCCCCTCATTGAAGGGGCTTTTTTTTGCCTGTTATACCGGGCGAACTTCGTCGACCGACAGCGGCTGGACGAGAGAAAAATGTTTCAGGGCTAACCGTTAGGAGAAAAGCAAACATGGTCAATCCGCTTTATCAAAAACACATCATCTCGATTAACGACCTCACCCGAGAAGATTTGGAACTGGCGTTGCAGGTGGCCGCCAGCTTGAAGGCCAAACCGCAGCCAGAGTTGTTAAAACATAAAGTGATCGCCAGCTGTTTCTTTGAAGCCTCGACGCGCACCCGTCTCTCTTTTGAAACCGCAATGCACCGTCTGGGCGCTTCCGTGGTCGGTTTTGCTGACAGTAACAACACGTCGCTCGGCAAAAAGGGCGAGACGCTGGCGGATACCATCTCGGTTATCGGCCACTATGTAGATGCCATCGTGATGCGCCACCCGCAGGAAGGCGCCGCGCGTCTTGCCACCGAGTTTTCCGGCGGCATCCCGGTGCTCAACGCCGGAGACGGGGCTAACCAGCACCCGACGCAAACCCTGCTCGACCTGTTCACCATTCAGGAAACCCAGGGACGTTTGAATAACATCAATATCGCCATGGTCGGTGACCTGAAATATGGACGAACCGTGCATTCCCTGACGCAGGCGCTGGCGAAATTCGACGGCAACCGCTTCTACTTTATCGCCCCCGACGCGCTGGCAATGCCGGATTATATTCTGGCGATGCTGGAAGAGAAGAACATCACCTATAGCCTGCACACCAGCATTGAAGAGGTGGTGTCAGAGCTGGATATTCTGTACATGACGCGCGTACAGAAAGAGCGGCTTGACCCGTCCGAATACATCAATATCAAATCGCAGTTTGTGCTGCGCGCCGCCGATCTGAACGCTGCTCGCGACAACCTGAAAGTGCTGCACCCGCTGCCGCGCGTGGATGAGATAACGACGGATGTCGATAGCACGCCTTACGCCTATTACTTCCAACAGGCAGGTAACGGCATCTTTGCACGTCAGGCGCTGCTGGCGCTGGTATTAAATCGCGAACTGGTTCTGTGAGAGGGGAAAGCATCATGACTCAGGATAACAAATTACAGGTTGAAGCCATCAAACGCGGCACCGTTATCGACCATATCCCAGCGCAGGTTGGCTTCAAGCTGCTGACGCTGTTCAAGCTGACCGCCACCGACCAGCGTATCACCATCGGGCTGAACCTGCCTTCCAATCATCTGGGGCGCAAGGATCTGATCAAGATAGAAAACATCTTCCTGACAGAGCAGCAGGCTAACCAGTTGGCGATCTACGCCCCGCAGGCCACCGTAAACCAGATTGATGACTACGCGGTGGTACGCAAGCTGGTTCCCACCCTGCCGGAACGTATTGAAGGCGTGTTGACCTGCCCAAACAGCAACTGCATCAGCCGCAGTGAGCCCGTCACCTCGTCGTTCAGCGTCAAGCAGCGCGATGGCGATGCGCACCTCAAGTGCAAATACTGTGAGAAAGAGTTTGAACGTCAGGCCGTACTGGCTGACCGCTAAGCCACTGAGCGACCTATGCAGGGTCATCAATGCCATTGCCTGCGCCGCGCTTTTCTGAATAATGGTAAGTTGTATCCCGCCCGGCACAGGCCCGGCGGGAATTGTCCCTTCGAAAATAGCCACGTCGAAATCCAGGAGAAGCCATGTCACGTAGCATCAGCACGGAACACGCCCCAGCCGCTATCGGCCCTTATGTACAAGGTGTCGATCTGGGCAGCATGATCATCACTTCCGGTCAGATCCCGGTAAACCCAAAAAGCGGCCTGATTGCCGAGGACATCGTCGCCCAAACGCGCCAGTCTCTTGAAAACGTGCAGGCCATTGTGGAAGCGGCAGGCCTGAAAGTCGCCGACATCGTGAAAACCACGGTTTTTGTGAAAGACCTGCAAGACTTTGCCACCGTTAACGCCACTTACGAAGCCTTCTTTACGCAGCATCAGGCTCCGTTTCCAGCGCGTTCCTGTGTGGAAGTGGCTCGTCTGCCAAAAGATGTGAAGATCGAAATCGAAGCTATCGCGGTACGCCGCTAAGCATCGATTGATGCAGCTCGGGGCGAGACCGTCGCCCCGTCAGCCTGATGACAACGTTCGTTGTTAGGTGAAGTGCGGCCCCCTCGTCGTGATCCACCGGGAAACACGGACACACCCAGCGATATAATTGCCCCGTTTATTGTTATTTCCCTACGTTTATTATGCTTTCTTGTTCGTCATTTGCCTTATGGCGCAGAGATAAAAAACTGCTAATTAAATCAATACATTATTTTTATTTCGCTCAACGCCATTGCACACCCTTTCTACGCTGCTCGACATTCTTTGTTCCAGGTCAATAAATCGCGAATTTCTTTTCACCCAAAACTACATATAGTGTCTATCATAAATACAGACACTACATGTAGTACTTATCCACAATATCATCCACAACCCCCCGCAGCCCTTGTCCGCTGCGGATTCCGCTTGTGGACAACTCTGAGGAACGAACGTTGAAACCAGTAGTGATTAAACGGGACGGTTGCCAGGTGCCTTTTGATGAGATGCTCATCAAACAGGCGGTCGAACGTGCTGCGCATGCGGCAGGAGTTGATGATACAGATTACTGTGCAACCGTGGCCTGTGCGGTCGCTCAACAAATGCAAGGGAAAGCACGTGTGGATATCCGCGATATCCAAAACGCCGTTGAAAACCTGCTGATGTCTGGCCAGTATAAGCAGCTTGCACGTACCTATATTGAGTACCGTCACGATCGTGATGTCGCGCGCGAACAACGCGGCCGTTTGAATCAGGAAATTCGTGGTCTGGTTGAACAGAGCAACATGGCTCTGCTCAACGAGAACGCCAACAAAGACAGTAAAGTGATCCCCACCCAGCGCGACCTGCTGGCCGGTATCGTTGCCAAGCACTATGCCAAGCAACATATCCTGCCGCGCGACGTGGTGCTTGCCCATGAGCGCGGTGAAATTCACTACCACGATCTGGACTACTCCCCGTTCTTCCCGATGTTCAACTGTATGTTGATCGACCTTGAAGGCATGTTGACCAAAGGGTTCAAGATGGGTAACGCGGAGATTGAGCCGCCAAAATCTATCTCTACTGCGACAGCGGTGACGGCCCAAATCATCGCACAGGTGGCAAGCCACATCTACGGCGGCACCACCATTAACCGTATCGATGAAATTCTGGCACCGTTCGTCACCGCCAGCCATAAAAAGCATCGGGAAACCGCTGATGAGTGGCACATTCCCGATGCGGACGGCTATGCGCTGTCTCGTACCGAAAAAGAGTGCTATGACGCCTTCCAGTCGCTGGAATATGAAGTGAACACGCTGCACACCGCCAACGGTCAGACGCCGTTTGTCACCTTTGGTTTCGGCCTTGGCACCAGTTGGGAATCGCGCCTGATTCAGCAATCTATCCTGCGCAACCGCATTGCTGGTCTGGGCAAAAACCGGAAAACAGCGGTGTTCCCCAAACTGGTGTTCGCCATTCGCGACGGTGTCAATCACAAGGCGGCCGATCCGAACTATGACATCAAGCAACTGGCACTGGATTGCGCCAGCAAGCGGATGTACCCGGATATCCTCAATTACGATCAGGTGGTTAAGGTTACCGGCTCGTTTAAGACGCCCATGGGCTGCCGCAGCTTCCTTGGCGTGTATGAGGAAGAGGGCAAGCAGATCCACGATGGTCGCAACAACCTCGGGGTAATCAGCCTCAACCTGCCGCGCATCGCGCTGGAAGCGGAACATAACGAAGAGCGTTTCTGGAACCTGCTGGATAATCGTCTGCAACTGGCGAAAAAAGCGCTGATGACGCGCATCGCGCGTTTGGAAAACGTCAAAGCCCGCGTTGCGCCAATCCTGTATATGGAAGGTGCCTGCGGTGTACGCCTGAAAGCGGACGACAACGTCGCTGAGATCTTCAAAAACGGACGAGCATCGATCTCATTGGGCTATATCGGGGTTCATGAAACCATTAACGCGCTGTTCGGCAACCAGACACACGTGTTCGACAATGAGCAACTGCGTGAAAAAGCAGTCGCCATCATCGCACGCCTGAAAGCCGCGACCGATCAATGGAAAGAAGAAACCGGCTACGGTTTCAGCCTTTACAGTACGCCGAGTGAAAACTTATGTGACCGTTTCTGCCGTATCGACACCGCTGAATTCGGCGTGGTACCGGGCGTGACTGATAAGGGTTACTACACCAACAGCTTCCACCTGGACGTGGAGAAGAAGGTAAATCCTTACCAGAAAATCGACTTTGAACTGCCCTACCCGCCGCTGGCAAACGGGGGCTTCATTTGCTACGGCGAGTATCCGAACCTGCAACATAACCTCAAAGCGCTGGAAGATGTCTGGGACTACAGCTATAGCCGTGTGCCCTATTACGGCACCAATACCCCGATCGATGAGTGTTATGAGTGTGGCTTCACCGGTGAGTTTGAGTGCACCAGCAAAGGCTTCACTTGCCCGAAATGCGGCAATCACGACTCTGCTCGCGTATCTGTAACGCGTCGGGTATGTGGTTATCTGGGCAGCCCGGATGCGCGTCCGTTTAACGCCGGGAAGCAGGAAGAGGTCAAACGCCGGATCAAGCACCTCGGTAATGGTCAACTGGGCTAAACAGCCCTTATCGTGCCTGATGGTCGCAAGGATGCGGCCAGCTTTGCACGCTTACCGGCGTCAACGGACGCCGGATATCTCTGCTTTGTAACCCATTACTCAGCAAATCATTATTTATCAAACAACTGCCTAGCAAACAATGCCATACCATGAATTATCATCAGTATTACCCGGTTGACGTGGTCAACGGGCCCGGCACGCGCTGTACGCTGTTTGTTTCCGGCTGCGTGCACCAATGCCCAGGTTGCTACAACAAAAGCACCTGGCGGCTCAATTCCGGCCAGCCGTTTACTCAGACGCTGGAAGACCAGATTATTGCCGATTTGCAGGATACGCAGATTCCGCGCCAGGGCTTGACGCTCTCCGGTGGCGATCCGCTTCATCCGCAAAACGTACCGGATGTGCTGCGTTTGGTGGAGCGGATTCATGCCGAATGCCCCGGAAAAGACATCTGGATGTGGACAGGCTACCTGCTCGCTGAGCTTACTCCTGAACAACAACAGGTTGTGGCACTTATCAACGTGCTGGTAGACGGTAAATTCGTACAGGATCTCAAAGATCCTGCGTTAATCTGGCGCGGCAGCAGCAATCAGGTTGTTCATCGTCTACGATGACAGTCGCAGAGTTAACCGTGCAGTTGCGGCGCAAGCGGCGGACTGCCCCAGGCGCGCAGTTCCTCGGCTTCGAGCACCGTCACACTGGCTTTCGGTTCGGGTGAAAAGGCGTGATTCATCAGTGCTCGGGCCACGGTTTTGCCTTCAATCGCTCGCCATTTAGCAGGCATCCACTTGAGCAGCGGAGCAGAAAAGTGCTCCAGTGGCCGTCGCGTAGCCCGTTCTCCCAGCAGCAGTGAAGGGCGTACCAATGTCAAATGTCGCCAGCCTTGCTGACGCAACGCCGCTTCCATCTCACCTTTGATGCGTGAGTAGAAAAACGGTGACGTAGCACTGGCACTCATCGCGCTTACCGTGAGCAGGTGTGTGGCTCCCAATGCCTTGGCTCGCGCAGCGCTGTCGACCACCAGCGTATAATCCACAAAGCGGAACGCCTGCTTACTGCCCGCCAGCTTGCGCGTGGTCCCCAGGCAGCAAAACACCATATCGACCGGCTCATGCAATTGCTCCAGCGCAACGCGCACATCCTCATGACACAGATTGACCAGTTTGTCCTGGGCGGGCAGCGGCCTGCGCGTGGGCGCATAGATAACCTCTACCCGGCTATTGGCTTGCAGTAGCTTAAGCAATTCCTGCCCAATCAATCCTGTCGCGCCTAGCAGCACTACTCGACTCATGGCTCCTCCTGTTGCCAGATGCATTCAGTTATCCGTCGTTTTCCTCATCGCGGTGCCAATGGCGTTTGGTGCCAAAACCCAGCGTATTGTCCGTCATCTTCAGGGTATCAATGCGCAAGCGCCAAACGGGTGAGGTGGCACCCCGAGCGATGGGAAAACGCTGCGTGTAACGCTCGCGAGCCGACACGGCCTCTTCACCCTGTAGCAGTAATGCCTGACCGCTGAACTGCACGCCTTTGATCAGCATAACGGTTTTAGGTTGACCAGCAATCGTCCCGGCAACTGCCGGGTAGCGCAGCATCATGTCACCATGGCGCGTCGAGGTTTCTGTCATGATGTAAAAAGCGACCTCATTTTCGTCATAAGTATAGAAGCAGCTCGCACACCATAATTCTGAATTTCCCCCTACGCATAGCGTCAACACATGCAGCTTTTTCATATAGCGGGAAATAATAGATAGCTCATTTCCTTTGCTCATCAGGCCTCTCCTGGTGCTATGACACGCATGACACACCCGCGCGCGTTAAAACAAAAATCAGAATATTACGCATTACCGATTCCACCGCTATATACCCTTTGCTATACGTGATTGCACGGTAAAACCTTATCGTAGTTCGATAAGTTACTCGTAACCTCTCATAATGCGTCATGGCGATGAAAAATCAACCTGTTGTAATCATTACACCGCGTTGTGATGCAAACAGGCAGCGTTACCGATGCCGAAAAAACAGACCATGCCTTCAGGACAGAAGCCAGTGTGAAGAGTGAATGACGGATGTACGTTGCTGACGACACACTTTACACGATGTGTTAGGGAGAGAGTTTGACGTTGATGGGGTTATAGCAGGATGCCGCAGGCAAAGGGGCAATATACACGTTTTACCTGAACGCACAGTATGACAGGCCGTCCCGCCAGAAGCGCGGGACGGTACAGGCGCTTATTTACCCGCTGATTCCATACCCACTAATCCGACTTTCAGATAGCCCGACTTACGTAAGGTATCCATCACTCGCATCATGGTTTCATAATCGACGGTTTTATCTGCCTGGAAGAAAATGGTGGTCTCTTTGTTAGCACCCGTTTGTTCATCCAGCAGGTTGGTCAGCCCGGTTTCACTGACGGCAATGTCACCCACATACAGCTGTTTGTCCGCCTTCACCGTCAAATATACCGGCTTTTCCGGACGAGGTTGTGGCACCGCGGTGGACGCAGGCAAATCGACACGGATATCGACGGTCGCCAGCGGTGCTGCCACCATGAAGATGATCAGCAGCACCAGCATCACGTCAATGAACGGCGTGACGTTGATGTCATGCATCTCGCTGTCACTGCTCGTATCATCGTGTAAATGCATCGCCATGACTTAACCCACCCGCAGTTTTTGATTAGCCGCCGTCAAACGGTTACCGTTACTCGCGGCCACATCCAAATCGCGGCTCACCAGCAAAAGCACCTGCGCTGCCACATCACCCATCAGCGCTTTATAGCTGCCAATCCCGCGAGCGAACACGTTGTAAATCACCACCGCCGGGATAGCGGCGACCAAACCAATCGCGGTGGCCAACAGCGCCTCGGCGATCCCCGGCGCGACGACGGCCAGGTTAGTGGTTTGCGTTTGGGCAATGCCGATAAAGCTGTTCATGATGCCCCAGACCGTCCCGAACAACCCGACGAAGGGCGCCACCGCACCGACCGTTGCCAGATAGCCGTTACCGCGCCCCATATGGCGACCGGCAGCGGCCACGCGGCGTTCCAGACGAAAGGCGGTACGCTCTTTGATGCCATTATTGTCATCAGAACGGGCGGAAAGGGTTAACTCATTTTGCGCATCGGCCAGTAATATCGCCGCTGTGCTATCGGCGTTAAAGGCCTCAACGATATCTGCCGCGTCATCTAAGGTGCGTGCCTGCTCCAACGCCGCATATTCACGGCGCAGGCGACGTTTGGCCCCCACCAGTTCGACGCTTTTACCAAAGAAGATCGCCCAGGTGATCACAGAGGCCAGCAGCAAACCGATCATGACGGACTTCACCACCAGATCCGCATGCTGATACATGCCCCAGACGGAAAGATCGGTTTTCATGATATTGCCTGCACTGCCCTGCGGCAGGGCCAACGGCGATGCAGGCACCGCAGCAGCCTCTGCAACGGCGGGCTCAGCCGCCGCAGGCGTCGATGCGGCAGCCACTGGTGTGCTGGCAGCAGTGGTGTTGGCAACCGGTGTAGAAGCAGGTGCTGCGAACGCATTTCCACTTAGTCCTGCTGACGTGACCAGCCCCGCCGTTAAAACCAGAGCCGTCAACATGCTACGGGAAAATGCGCTGAACGCGCCGCGTTGTGTAAGCCAGGCGAACAATGCCTGGGAAGAAATATGACCGACAGCCGTTTTCACGCTGTGCCTCCACCTATACCAATGAATAGTACAACACCAATGAGTAGTGCATCGAATCGACGAGAAATGATAGCAAACTGAGCACGAATTGATAGTAGTTCTCATTAGTATTTATGCTTTTTAAGCACAAAAAACCCTAGCACCCATAAGGTAAAACACTGATTTACCCCCCCTCTGCATTGTCGGTCTGCCATTTCGCCAGTAGTATGACAACAAAAGTCGCATTCTGTGATCAACGTTGAGTTATTACACCATTGTTTGTTAATTAACGATAAGTTGTCTTACAGGAAACTTTCGATGCTAATAATTATCTTCATTAAAAACAAAGGAATAGAAATAATGAAAAACAGAAAATTTGCGTAATTACATTATAAAGTCAATAAATTACCCACATCACGCTTTTGTGATACGAGTCATTCTTCAAAGTGGTATAATAAGTTAATTTACTTGTAAAAGTGAAAACAATTGTGGCGTTCGCCACAGTATAGCAATGCCATTATTACATGTTTAGTTCTATTTATAAAACACTGCCGGTCAACGCATAAATATTTCCGTAGATACTTTTGGAGACCAGAATGAAGCTATCCAAGACTTTGCTAGGCATCTGTTTAACCTCTGCAACCCTACTGATGAGTTATTCTGCAAGTGCATTACAAATTAAAGCCGCTGATGTTCACCCTGAAGGCTACCCCAATGTGGTAGCCGTGCAAAAAATGGGTGAGAAATTAAAAGCCGCCACGGATGGAAGACTGGAAATAAAAACCTTTCCCGGCGGTGTTTTAGGTGATGAGAAACAGATGATTGAGCAAGCCCAGCTTGGCGCAATTGATATTATTCGTGTCTCCATGACCCCGGTTGCCGCCATTTTACCTGAAATAGAGGTATTTACTTTGCCCTATGTCTTCCGTGATGAAGATCATATGCACAAGGTACTGGACGGAAAAATTGGTCAGGAAATCGGTGATAAGATTACCAATAACAGTAAATCCAAACTGGTTTTCCTCGGCTGGATGGATGCGGGTACGCGTAACCTGATTACCAAAGACCCAGTCAACAAACCGCAAGACCTTCAAGGCATGAAAATTCGCGTACAGGGCAGCCCTGTTGCGCTGGCTACCCTGAAAGCGATGGGTGCTAACTCTATTGCCATGGGCGTGAGTGAAGTGTTCAGCGGCATGCAAACGGGCGTTATCGATGGCACGGAAAACAACCCGCCGACCTTCGTCGCACACAACTACATGCCCGTAGCTAAAAACTATACCTGGAGTAAACATTTCATCATTCCAGAACTGTTCCTGTATTCAAAAACCAAGTGGGATAAATTGTCCAAGGAAGATCAAGCGCTCCTCCTTAAACTTGCCAAAGAAGCGCAGAACGAACAACGTGAATTGTGGAAAGCGTATAACCAACAGTCACTGGATAAAATGAAAGCAGGCGGTGTTAATTTCCAAGAAACCGATACTGATTACTTTTATAAAGCGACACAATCGGTACGCGATCAATTTGGGGCCAAGTACCAGGATTTGATCAAAGAAGTCGCCGATGTGAAGTAATGTTGACAACGTGGGTCAGGCGTTACATTCACTGACCCACACATTATCCCTTATATAACTATCTACTCTGACAGACATTATTATGCTGAATGGTCTGGGCTTTGTCCTGCGTTACGCCGTGACGGTTCGATATAGCAATCAAAACATAATAACGAAGAGTATATACAGGTGAAAATGATGGGTCGTACTTATATCTCCGCAATGGATATACTTTATCTTATCGCCATGTGGGTATCAGGCTTGACGTTATTAGTCATGACGTTAATTATTCCTGTCGGTATCTTCGCACGTTATGCGTTGAACTCAGCCCTCTCCTGGCCAGAACCCGTCTCCATCATTTGTATGGTGACGTTTACTTTCCTTGGGGCTGCGGTTGGCTATCGCGCATGTTCACACATTGCCGTGAGTATGTTGACAGACAGGCTTCCAGAAGCAGGCAAAAAAGCCTGTGTCCTGATTACTGATTTGTTTATGCTGCTGATCAGCCTGTTCATACTCTACTACAGTGCACAACTCTGCATAGAGCTGTGGGAACAACCCGTGGCAGAGTTCCCGCTATTGAGTGCTGGCGAAACCTACCTCCCGCTGCCTATCGGCTCTTTCATCACATTGTTGTTCATTATTGAAAGAATATTCTTTGGCCCGCAGGATAAACGTCCTGTCGTGATGCTCGGCAACGCTTAATCCGGAGGCATAACCATGGATGCATTTATTTTGATCGCCACATTGGCGGTACTGCTCGCCGTCGGCGTGCCTGTCGCCTATGCGGTGGGTCTGAGTGCCATTGTCGGCGCTTTTTGGATCGATATTCCGCTTGAAGCGGTGATGATCCAAATCACCAACGGGGTAAACAAATTTTCGCTGTTAGCCATTCCATTCTTTATTCTGGCCGGGGCCATCATGGCGGAAGGCGGCATTGCCCGACGTCTGGTGAACTTCGCCTATATTTTCGTTGGCTTTATTCGTGGCGGCCTGTCGCTAGTGAACATTGTGGCTTCCACCTTCTTTGGTGCCATCTCCGGCTCTTCGGTGGCGGATACCGCCTCCATCGGCTCAGTGATGATCCCAGAGATGGAGAAAAAAGGGTATCCGCGTGATTTTGCCGCCGCCGTGACCGCCAGCGGTTCGGTACAGGCCATCCTGATTCCGCCCAGCCACAACTCCGTCATCTATTCGCTTGCGGCAGGGGGGACGGTTTCCATTGCGTCGCTGTTTATTGCGGGCATTTTGCCCGGCATCATGTTAGGGCTCACCCTCATGGTGATGTGCGTTGGTTTTGCACATAAGCGTGGCTATCCCAAAGGAGAAGTCGTCCCTTTTAAACAAGCGCTGAAAATCTTCGTCGACACCTTATGGGGACTGATGACAGTCGTCATTATTATGGGAGGGATACTTTCGGGTATCTTTACCGCGACCGAATCTGCTGCAATTGCTTGTATCTGGTCATTCTTTGTCACGATGTTTATCTACAAAGATTACAAGTGGTCAGAATTACCAAAACTGATGTACCGCACGGTGAAAACCGTCACCATTGTGATGATTCTGATCGGCTTCGCTGCTGCATTCGGCGCCATCATGACCTACATGCAGTTACCAAGCCGAATTACCGAGTTTTTCACCTCAATCTCTGATAACAAATACGTTATTCTTGTTTACATCAATATCATGCTGCTGGTCCTTGGCACATTAATGGATATGGCTCCGCTGATCCTGATCCTGACACCGGTACTTCTGCCCGTCGTCAGCTCATTAGGCGTTGATCCGGTCCATTTCGGCATGATCATGATGGTTAACCTAGGGATTGGGCTTATCACCCCGCCGGTAGGCTCCGTGTTGTTTGTTGCCAGCGCCGTGAGTAAACAGAAGATAGAACAAGTGGTGAAAGCCATGCTGCCGTTCTACTGCGGCCTGTTTGTGGTACTGATGCTCATTACCTATATCCCTGCCATTTCCTTGTGGCTGCCTAAATTGTTCGGCGTCCATACCGGGTAACGCCGCCGCAACTCTGCCAGCCCTTGGTGCATAAGGGGCTGGCACTTTCCTGTTTTCTCCAGCATGACATCATTTCTACCTCTTCAAAAACAGTGACTCTGACCGTTTTTCTCCCAGATGAAAAAAACGCCATCCCGCTCTTGTTCACACCATGCTAACGTAGTTGTTTCCATTCTCTTTGGTGAAACAGACATGAGCAGCAAGAAAACAGCAACGGCGCTGGTCTCAGCAGGACGCAGCAAAA